>NZ_JABXEP010000062.1:0-45118 GCF_013372605.1 Myxococcus sp. AM009 | reverse complement strand
CCCACGATTCAAGCCGCCCCCTCCCCCGAGCCGCCTCCGGCCCCCGCTGACGCGGATGCCGAGGACGACGAGGACGACGACGAGGAAGACGACGACGAGGTAGACTTGGCCGAGGCGGGCCTGGACGACGTCGTCCTGGGCGCCGAGGCCGCGCTGGCCGCCGCGGAGGCCGAGGACGCCGCCGAGGCCCGGGGCGAGGACGTCGAGGAAGTCCCCATCGTCCTGGAGCCCGAGCCGGAGCCGACGCCCGATGAGCGCGCGCTGCGAGCGCCCCACGTCCGGCCCACTGGCGAGCCGGCGGAAATCGACCCCGACGAGCTGGACCCGGACGCGCTCAAGGTGGTGCTCCGCCTGCACCAGCACGGTCATCAGGCGTACATGGTGGGCGGCTGCGTGCGCGACCTGCTGCTGGGGCGCAAGCCGAAGGACTTCGACATCGCCACCAGCGCGACGCCGAACGAGGTGCGCGGCATCTTCCGCAACTGCCGCCTCATTGGCCGGCGCTTCCGGCTGGCGCACGTCTACTTCAAGGGCGGCAAAATCATCGAGGTCTCCACCTTCCGCGCGAACCCGACGGAGCTGGAGCCCGCGGCCACCGGGAGTGAGGAGGACGGGGAGGGTGAGGACCTGCTCATCACCCACGACAACGTCTTCGGCACCGCGCAGCAGGACGCGCGCCGGCGTGACTTCACCATCAACGGCCTGTTCTACGACGTGGCCGAAGGGCGGGTCATCGACTACGTCCGTGGCCGCCGTGATTTGGACGAGCGCTTCATCCGCACCATTGGCGACCCGGAAGTGCGCATGCGCGAGGACCCGGTGCGCATCCTGCGCGCCGTGCGCTTCGCGGCGAAGCTGGACCTGGACATCGAGTCGCGGACGTACGCGGCCATGGAAGGCGCGGTGGAGGATTTGCCCCGCTGCGCGCCCGCGCGCCTGCTGGAGGAGACGTTCCGCCTCATCCGCGGCGGTGTGTCCGCGCCCGCGCTGAAGCTGCTGGACGCGCTGGACGCGCTCAAAATCCTGCTGCCGCCCGTCAACGCGTACCTCAAGCAGCATGGCAAGGAGGGGGAGAAGACGTTCTACGCCTTCGCGGAGTCGCTGGACCGGCGCGTGTCCGCGGGCGAGGCGTTGGATGACGCCATCCTCCTGGCGATGTTGCTGATTCCCATCAGCCGCTCGACGGGGCCCGAGGAGTCTCAGGAGGGCCGCCCGTCCGTGTCGCAGGTGGTGGAAGATTTGCTCGCGGGCTTCGTGCAGTCCGCGCGGCTGCCGCGCCGCATCGCCGAGCGCTGCCGCATGCTGCTGCTGGCCCAGCGGACGCTGTCCGGTGAGCGCCGCCGTCGCAGCGCCGCCTTCAAGCGGCACCCGCTCTTCAGCGAGGCCCTCACCGTGTTCGAGATGACGGTGGAGGCCACGGGAGAGAATCGCGACCAGTTGGAGGCGTGGAAGGCCGGCGAGGTGCCGCAGCCTCGCGCCGCCGCCGCGGACGGCGAGGAGTCCGACGCGGGAGGCCAGCGCAAGCGCCGCCGCCGCCGCCGTCGCCGTCGCCCCTCGGCGAGCGGCTCGACCGGTGAGAGCTCCGAGCCAGGTGACGCCTGAGCCGAAGTCGTGTCCGTGAGGTGAGGGCGCCGGCTCGTCCTCCGAGCCGGGTGACGCCTGCGTCGAGGTCGCGTCCGTCAGGCATGGGGCCGCCCCGCCAACAGGCGTGAGGCCCCGCCCGTATCGGGGCCTCAGTCCCTGGGACCGCCTTTTTCCACCGGGCGCTCGGAGCGGTGTTCGGCGCTGTCGGTGGCCTCGCTGCCGGCGATGTCCGCGGTGGTGATGGCCTTGCTGCCGAACCGCTCGGCAATCTTGTCCAGCGCCGCGTTCAGCTTCGCGGTGCGCGGCGCGGCTGCGGGGAAGAGGCCCAGCTGGGGCGGCTCTTCATCCAACTGCACGCTGACGCCGGTGAGCCGCAGCGGCTTTCCCTGGTGCGACTTGTCCAGCAGCTCCAGCGCCGCGCGGTAGAGCGCCTGCCCGTCATCCGTGGCCTCGCGCAGCGTGGTGCGCCGGGTGATGAGCGTGAAGTCCGCGAACTTCAACTTGAGCTGCACCACGCGGCCCTTCAGCGCCGCCCGCCGCAGCCGCCGCGCCACGCGCAGGGCCTGGGCGTGGACGTGTGGCTTGAGCGCGTCCACCCCCACGAGGTCTTCGTCGAAGGTGTCCTCCGCGCCCACGCTCTTGGCGGCCCGGTCCGGCACCACCTCGCGCGTGTCGATGCCCTGGGACAGCTCCCACAGGTGCCGTCCGCTGGAGCCCAGCCTGTCTTCCAGCCAGTCCAACTCCCGGTGGGCCACGTCGCCAATCGTCTTCAGCCCGGCGAGCCGGAGCGCCTCCTCCGTCTTCGGCCCCACGCCCCACAGGCGCGACACCGGCAGGCCCGCGAGGAAGGCCACCGTCTCCTCGGCGCGCACCTCCCGCTGGCCATTGGGCTTGGCGAGGTCGGAGGCAATCTTCGCCACGAACTTCACCGTGGCCACGCCCGCGGAGGCGGGGAGGTCCAGCTCGTCGGCAATCTCCTTGCGGATGCGCCGGGCAATGTCCGCGGGCGTGCCGAAGAGGCCCACCGACGCCGTCACGTCCAGGAAGGCCTCGTCCAGCGACAACGGCTCGATGAGCGGCGTGTAGCGTTCGAAGATGGCGAACACCTGCTCGCTGGCCTCCGCATACGCGGCGAAGCGGGGCTTCACGACGAGCGCATGGGGCGCGGCCTTCGTCGCGCGGGCCATGGGCATGGCGCTGCGCACCCCGAAGGGGCGCACCTCGTAGGACGCGGCGACCACGACACCGCGCTGGGCATGCCCGCCCACGATGAGCGGCTTGCCCCGCAGCGCTGGGTTGTCCCGCTGCTCCACGGACGCATAGAAGGCATCCATGTCCACGTGGATGATGGCTCGCATCGTGTGAGTCACTTTAGCGGGGCACTCTGACGCCTGGCGGAGCACCTGGGGTTCGAGGCACCGCGGCGGGAAGCTGGACCTGGGACCCTGGCAACAGGTGATGGGCGAATCGTGGAAAGCCCTCAGTCCCGTTGCTCTCCGTGGGGCAGGGGCAGGCCATGCCGCTCCAGCTCGGCGCGCAGCTCCGAGGGCAGGGGACTGTGGACCGTCAGGGGCCGCCGCGTCTGCGGGTGCGTCAGGCCCAGGGAGCGGGCGTGGAGGAAGAAGCGGCCCAGCTCCGGGGCCTCGCGACCGCCGTAGAGGGTGTCACCGACGATGGGGGCGCCAATGCCCGCGAGGTGCGCGCGCACCTGGTGCAGCACGCCGGTGAGAATCTTCACCTCCACCACGCTGAACTCACCCGCGCGCGACAGCACGGTGAACTTCGACACCGCCTCCCGGGCGTCCTCGGCCTCGTGGGGCGCGGGCTCCACGCGGTCCGGGTGCCGGGGGTGATGACGCAGGGGGAGGTCGATATCGCCCTCGTCCGTCAGCGGCCCCGTCACCAGCGCCAGGTAGCGCTTGTCCACGGCGCGGCTGCCAAAGGCCTCGCGCACGGCGTTCCACGCCTCCCGCGTCCGCGCGGCCAGGACGACGCCGGAGGTCTCCACGTCCAGCCGGTGGCACAGGCCGCCCTCGCGCGCGTCCACGGAGGCCTGGGCGCATTCGGGGTAGCGGGCCACCAGCGCGTTGGCTACCGTGCCCGTCTCCCCGGACTGCAGCGGGTGGGAGGGCCGGCCCGCGGGCTTGTCCACGAACACGAGCGAGTCGTCCGCGTGCAGCACGATGAGCGGGAAGTCCGCGTCGGGCACGGCCTCGCGTGATTCTTCTTCCACCTCGACGGCGATGTGCTGCCCGGCGGTGAGCGTGAGGCCCTTCTTCGCGGGGCGGCCATTGACCTTGACCGCGCCCGCCTCGAAGAGGCGCTTGAGCCGCGCGCGGGAGAGGCCCAGCGCGTCACCGACGAAGAGGTCCACCCGCTGGCCCGCCTTGTCGGCGTCCACGGTGAGGGTGTGCAGCTTGGAGGGATTCACTCGGACAGGGCCTCGTAGACTTCCTCGGCCGTCTGGAACCGGTCGTCCGGCTCCTTGCGGATGAGGCGGTGGGCGACGCGCGCGAGCTGCGGGTCCCCGTGCAGGTTCAGCGCCAGCACGGGGGGCGGCTCCGTCTCCAGCACCTGGCGCCAGAGCTCGTGCGGCGTCTTCGCGTCGAAGGGGGGCCGCCCGCTGAGCAGCTCATAGAGGATGACCCCCAGGCTGTACAGGTCGGAGCGTCCATCCAGGGGCTCGCCCAGAATCTGCTCCGGCGCCATGTACCGGTAGGTGCCCACCAGCTTGCCGGCCTCGGTGATGGCCGCGTCGTCCGCCAGGAACTTGGCGAGCCCGAAGTCCATCAGCCGCACCTGCCGGTCGTCGTCCACCATGATGTTGGACGGCTTGAGGTCGCGGTGGACCAGTCCGTGGCCGTGGATGTAGGCCAGGGCCTCGCAAATCTGGAGCATGGCGTCCTTGAGACGTCCCATGCGCTCGGGCCGGTTGAGGTCCTCTTCGCGCACCCCGCGCCCCGGCTCCTCCTCGGGCTCCGGGCCGCGCGGCATGGGCGGCGGCAGGTCGAAGCCCTCCAGCGAGTCATCCGAGCCGAGGCCCGGGTGCGGGCTGGCATCGGAGGAGAAGCTCTCCAACTCCTCGCTGGGCGGCTCCTCCGCGAAGGCCTCCAGTCCGAAGGTGCCGTCATGCGGGCTGTCGTCCGAGTCATCCATCGAATCGGAGAAGCTCCGGCTCAAGGGGCCGAAGTCATCGTCCGCGGTCCGGAGAATGGACAAGGGGCTGCGCGGCGTGTGGTTGCCCGGAGGGGTATTCCGGTCACCGCTGCTCAGGTCGAGGTAGTGGCGGAGGGTGAGGCCCTCGATGAGCTCCATGGCCAGGTACGGCACGCCCTGGTGCACGCCGGACTCGAACACCTTCACGACGTTGGGGTGAGACAGGTCCACGAGTGTGTCGAACTCGCGGGCGAGCCTGCGCGCGGCACGCGCGTCCCGTGCGGGGCCGGCTGAAAGCAGCTTCAGCGCGACCTCGTCGGTGGTGCGGCGGTCCAGGGCCCGATAAACGGTTCCTGCCCCGCCACTGCCAAGCGTCTCCAGAACGCGGTAGGGACCAATGTCCTTCGGGGGCATGGGGTGCCGAAATCCTACGGACCACGTCACGTCAGGGTCAACGTTGGCAGCGCCTGATTGCTCGGCGCACGGCGGAACCGGCGGCAAGTGAAGTTGATTTTACGGCTAAAACGCGGAGAGCACGACTTGGACCCGGGCGGGAAGTTCCAGTGGCGCGAAAGCCTGCGTCAGGCGGTGGCATGGGGAAGCTCGTGCTGGCGAAGGCCGAGGGCCAAGTGCTTTGGAGAAGACGGTTGTGCTCAAGGACATTCTCTCGCCCCTGATGGCGTAGAACCGACCGTCGGACTCGCACGAATCGGGCCCACCGCTTCAAGTGTCTTCGCCTGCGTCATCCTCGTCATCAGGAGTATGTGTGGTTGCGCTCGCGTGGGCGCGCAGTTGGTCCGCGGACGGCCTGAGCTGCGTCGGCTCAGGACGTAGTCGAGGGATACGTGCAAGGAGAGTTCATTCGGGTGGGCCTCGCTCGCGAGGAGTGCACGCTCCAGTCTCCAGTCGTTCCTCCCCTGGGGATGAAGTACGAGCAGTTCCACGCCGAAGCGGCGGCAGACCTCAAGAATGTGACTGCCGTGGGCGTCCAGATACTCATGTGAAAACGCGATGTCATGCGCCCACTCCAGCACGAGATAGGATTCGTGGCAGAAACCTGCATGGGCTGCCGTCTCAAGTACGCTGGAAAGCGATCATGCGGAGGTCCACCGCTTGACTTCGCAGGAGATGAGCCGCGCCCGCGTTCCAAGACCCAGCGCGCCGGGGCGAGCAATGACTCGCAGGACGTCGGGCTAAAGGTCCCGAAGTAATTCACAGAGGGAGGCATAAAGCGCTCGCTCGCTGGTTGAGCGCCCCGTACCCTGGTGCTTCTTCTCGAATTCTCGCCGCTGACGAGTCCCTTGGTGCTGAGATCATTGCGAAGGCGATTGTAGGAGATTGGTGAGACGTTCAGCTCCCGGCGGAGATATTGATGAGGGCGCTTGGAGTCAGTTTCATATAACATTCGAAGGACACGCAGTTCGTTGGTGGGGCGTCCAGCCGGCATGGCTGGGTTCCAATGGCTGTGGAGGGCGTTGGGGCTGCGCGGGGTATAGACCAACATGACGTCGTGTGAGGACTGGCGCGCTTCCTTGCTGGCGGCTTCGTGGGAATCTCGCTGTCTTGCTTGCGTTGACAGGTTCCGGGAGCCCTTCGCTCTCGGCGGCGCAATCAGGAGTTCGATGGGCGCTGTTCGCGTGCGTGGGTGTATCACGCGGCCGCACTCGGCGGTGTGTCACCTCCATGCGCGGCGAGGATGCCCGTCGCCAGCTTCAGGAGCCTCGTGCGCAGTGCTTCCGGAGCGAGCACCTCGAAGCCAGTTCCGACGTCGCAGAGCTGCCCGAAGGCAATCGCTTCGCGCTCGAAGTCCACGACCACCGTCTTGCTGCCATCCGCCGCGAGCGGCGCGGCGACCAGCCGTACACCATCCGCGCGCGGCCGAATCTTCCGCAGCGCCTCCGGGGTCAAGCGCAGCGTGACTTCGTACTGCGCGCGCTTCTCCGCGAAGCGCGAGCACCACGCCTTCCAGAACGCCGGCAGGTCGAAGCGCGCCGGCCGGACGAAGGTCTCCGGGCGCATCCGTGCGCCTTCCACGCGCGCGCTTCGATACACACGCGGTTCCTCCGCGCCCGTGCGCGCGACGAGGTACCAACGGTCCGCCTTGATGACGAGCGCGTACGGGTCCACCACCTTGCGGCTCGGCTTGCCCTCGAAGTCCCGGTACGTCAGGGACACGCGGCGGTCCTGCCAGACGGCGTCACGCAGCGTCGCCAGGTGCGGCACGGCCTCGCGCTCCGGAAACCACGAGGATGCATCCACGTGAAGCCGCTGACGCGCGTACTCCAGCGCGGGCTGCTGGAGCGCGGGCAGGGAGGCCGCCAGCTTCACCAGCCCCGAGCGCAGCGCCGACGTCAGCCCCAGGTCATCCAGGGCTCCCGGCGCCGCCACGGCCGCAAGGGCGTGCAGCTCCGTTCGCGTGAAGCCCGTGAGTTGCGTGCGCCAGCCTTCCATCAACGCCACGCCTCCCGCGGCGCCTCGGGTGGCGTACACGGGCACGCCCGCGCCGGAGAGCGCGTCCAGGTCCCGGTGGATGGTCCGTTCGGAGACCTGGAGCTCCCGTGCCAGCTCGCCCGCCGTCAACTTCGGGCGCGTCTGGAGAAGCAGTGTCAAACTGACGAGTCGGTCGGCGCGCATGGGCAGGTTCCGAAGCGAAGTCTACGCGGGGAATCATGACAGGAGGTGTCATGATTCCCGAGCCAGGCTGCGAACACGAACCCACGGCGGTCCACGGTCGCCCGTGGGCCTGGAGGAGTGCCAGCCATGAAGCCACTCGAAGGACGCATCGCCCTGGTCGCTGGAGCCACCCGAGGCGCCGGGCGCGGCATCGCCACCATGCTGGGAGAGGCAGGCGCCACCGTATACTGCACCGGGCGCAGCGTGCGCGGACGGCCCGCGACGGGCTCGCGGCCGGAGACCATCGAAGAGACGGCCGAAATCGTCGACGCCAAGGGCGGCCGCGGCATCGCCGTCCGCGTGGACCACTCCGTCGAATCGGAGGTCGAAGCCCTGTGCGCGCGCATCCAGCGGGAGCAGGGGCGGCTCGACATCCTGGTGAACGACATCTGGGGCGGCGACGGACTCACCGAGTTCGGCCCGGCGTTCTGGAAACAGTCCGCGGCGAAGGGGCAGCAGATGTTCGAGCGCGCCGTCTTCACGCATCTGCTCACCAGCCGCCACGCCGTGCCGCTCATGCTGGGTGGCGAGCGAGGGCTCATCGTCGAAATCACGGACGGGGACTCGTTCGGCTACCGCGGCAACCTCTGGTACGACCTGGTGAAGCTGTCCGTCATCCGGCTCGCCTTCGGGATGTCCCGGGAGCTACGCCGCACGAACGTCACCGCACTGGCGCTGACACCCGGTTTCCTCCGCTCCGAGGAGATGCTGGAGAACTTCGGCGTGACGGAAGCGAACTGGCGCGACGGCGCGGCGAAGGATCCACACTTCATTGCCTCGGAGAGCCCCGTCTACGTGGGCCGGGCGGTGGCGGCGCTCGCGGCGGATCCGAACGTGGGGGCCAAGGCCGGCCGTGTCTTCAGCTCCTGGGCCCTGGCCCGGGAGTACGGCTTCACCGACGCCGACGGCTCCCAGCCGCACTGGGGCGACTACTTCGCGCGCGCCTTCGGCAAGCCGTACCGGGTCGCGGACGAGGACGCCTACACGTCCTGGCGCGACGGCCCCATGGAGCTGGCGAGCCCGGATTGGCCGCTGGGCTGAAGGGTCCTCCAGCGAACGGCTGCCTACCTTGGCCTACATCACGCAGCCCCTCTGACGGGGAGCGGCCACCCACCGCCACCGGGCGACCGGTCAGGGGCCGACCGTGACGGTTGGGGCACGCGCCCGTGGACGGCGCGCGGCGGCATCGCTAGGGTGCGCGGCTTCATGGACCGCCCCTCAGTGATTTCCACCCTGGAACAAGCCGTCAAGGCCCGGCCGATGCCGCGCCACGTGGGCATCATCATGGACGGCAACGGGCGATGGGCGGAGGCCCGGGGGCTGCCCCGGCTGGAGGGGCATCGGGAGGCGACGTCGAGCGTGCGTGAAGTGACGCGCACCGCGCGCCGCCTGGGCATCCAGGCGCTGACGCTCTATGCGTTCTCGTCGCAGAACTGGGCGCGTCCGGCGGAAGAGGTCGCCGGGTTGATGGACCTGCTGCGGGAGTACCTGGAGCGCGAGCGCTCCGAAATCCTGGACAACGGCATCCGCCTCAACGCCATTGGAGACGTGGACCGGCTGCCGCGCTACGTGCGCGACCCGTTGGAGCGGCTCCGGGCCGACTCCGCGCACAACACCGGCATGGTGCTGTCGTTGGCGTTGTCCTACGGCGGGCGGGAGGAGATCCTCCACGCGGCGCGGCGGCTGGCCGAGGCCGTGGAGCGTGGAGAACTGGCGGCGGGGCGGTTGGAGGAGAGCGACTTCGAGCAGTTCCTCTGGACGCAGGGATTGCCCCCGTTGGACCTGATGGTGAGGACCAGCGGCGAGCTGCGCGTGTCCAACTTCCTGCTCTGGCAGATGGCGTACGCGGAGATGTGCTTCACCGACGCCTTGTGGCCGGACTTCCGTACTGACGAGTTCCTCCGCTGCGTGTCGCAGTACCAGCAGCGTGAGCGCCGCTTCGGCCTCACGTCCGCTCAGGTGCAGCGGGAGGACGCTCCTCAGCAGGCCAAGGCGTGAACGACAAGAACCGAAACCTCGTCATCCGCGTCGTCTCCGCGGTGACACTGCTGCCGTTGGTCGTCCTGCTGCTGTTCCTCGGTGGTTACTGGAGCGCGGCCCTGCTCGCCGCCGCCGCCGCCGCGTGCGTGGGTGAGTACTACCTCATCGTCCAGAAGCGCCTGACGGTGGCCTCCTGGGTCGGAATGGCCTTCGCCGCGGTGCTGCCCTTCCTGCCGCTGCGGGACGCGGCGCGCACGGGCGAGACGGCCTTCTGGCTCACCATCGTCTTCGCGTTCTTCGCGTGGATCTACCACCTCTTCAAGGGCCCGCTGGCGGAGGCGCCCACCCGCACGGCGCACCTGGTCAACGGCTTCCTGTACGGCGCGGTGGGCCTCACGGCCATGTCCGCGCTGCGCCTGCTGCCTGATGACGGCATGGCCTGGGTCATCTGCGCGCTGGTCATCACCTGGGCCAATGACACCGCCGCCTACTTCTTCGGGCGGTTCCTGGGGAAGCACAAGCTCTACCCGGAGGTGAGCCCCAACAAGACGTGGGAGGGCTTCTTCGGGGGCATGCTGGGCTCGGTGGGCGGGATGTTCATTGCCCGCCAGTTCTTCTTCCCCGTCTTCACGGTGTGGGACTGCGTGCTGCTGGGCATCGCGGGTGGCATCCTGGGGCCGGTGGGCGACCTGTGTGAGTCCATGCTCAAGCGGGCCTACGGGGTGAAGGACTCGGGCTTCCTCATCCCCGGGCACGGTGGCGTGTTGGATCGCATCGACGCGCTCCTGTTCAACGCGCCCCTGGTGTTCGTCTACGTGCAGTTCATCCGGGGCCTGCTGCCCTAGGGACCGCCCCTTCCGGCTGCCCGTCTGCTCGGCGGGCCCGGTTGCGCGTTGTCCGCCTGGGCGCCCACGATTACTGTTGCGCCCATGCTCCAAAACATCGGGTTCTTCGTCCTTCTGCTCGGCGTGCTCGTCACGGTGCACGAGCTTGGCCACTTCCTGGTGGCGAAGGCCTGTGGTGTGAAGGTCCTGAAGTTCTCCATTGGCTTCGGACCCAAGCTGATCGGCTTCACCAAGGGCGAGACGGAGTACCAGGTTGCCCTGCTGCCGCTGGGCGGCTACGTGAAGATGGCGGGGGACATGCCCCACGAGGAGCTCAGCCCGGAGGAGGCCAGCCGGGGCTTCCTGGCGCAGCCACCGTGGAAGCGCGGCCTCATCGTCCTGGCGGGGCCGGCCTTCAACCTCATCTTCCCCATCCTCGTCTATTTCTTCGTCTTCCTGGGCCCGCACCAGGCCACCTCCACCTACGTGGGGACGGTGAGCGAGGGCATGCCCGCGGTGGCCGCCGGTATCCGCCCCGGAGATCGCATCCTGTCCGTGGATGGCGAGCCGGTGCGCACGTTCAATGACATGCGGGAGGCGTTCGTCGGCCGCTTCGAGCGGCCCGTCCCCATCGTCCTGGAGCGCAACGGCCAGAAGCTGACGCTGGACGTGACGCCCACGAAGAACGTGGAGACGTCCCCCATCGACACGGTGGAGCGCGGCTCCATTGGCGTGGAGGCCGTGTCGAAGCCGCCCATCGTCGGCGTGCCGCCGGGCTCGGTGGCGGAGCAGGCCGGGCTGCGGACCTTCGACCGCATCCTGGCCGTCAACGGCGTGAGCGTGGAGACGGAAGCGCGCTTCCAGCAAGAGCTGGACAAGCACGCGGAGGGCGCGTCCCTGGAGCTCACCCTCCGGCGCATGGACCCCGTGGCCGCGGGCGCCGTGACGGGGCGGGCGGCTTCCGTGCTGAAGCTCACCGTGCCGAAGCAGCCGGGCGTGGGGCTGGCGACGGTGGGCGCGGAGACGTCCGACCTGTACCTGGCCACCGTGGCGCCGGGGAGCGCGGCGGAGAAGGGCGGCCTGCGGCCCGGAGACCGCATCATCGCCCTGGATGGCGAGAAGCCGGAGTCCTTCGTCAAGTTCTCCTCGAAGCTGAACGCCCTGAAGGAGCGCTCCTTCCAGCTGACGTGGCGGGGCGCGGACGGCGAGCGCACGGAGACGCTGGCACAGGCGCCGCTGAAGACGGAGGACGAGCTGGGCACGGCGAGCTCGCCCATCGTCCTGGGCGTGCGCAACTGGGTGCTCTCCGCGGCGGACATGCCGGTGCTGGACGAAGTGACGGTGCACCTGGGGCCGGGCGCCGCGCTGAAGCAGGCCGCGCTCATCGTCCCGAAGATTGTCGGGCAGATGGTGCGGGTCCTCGGCGGGCTGCTGGTGGGCTCGGTGCCGATGAACACCGTGGGCGGCCCCATCATGATGTACCAGCTGGCGTCGAAGAGCGCCGAGCAGGGCCTGGACAGCTTCCTCCACCTGATGGCGCTGATCTCCATCAACCTGGGGGTGATGAACCTGCTGCCCATCCCCGTGCTGGACGGCTTCCACCTGCTCTCCGCCGCCTGGGAGGGAATTCGCCGCCGCCCCATCCCTGTTCGCGTCCGCGAGGTGGCCAACATGGTGGGGCTCGCGCTGCTCGTCCTGCTGATGCTGTTGGCCGTGACCAACGACATCACCCGCTAGAGGACGCATGCGAGGACTCGCCGTTGCCGGACTGCTCTGCCTGGGTATCACCTCCGCGTGCGCCTCGCGCGCGGCCAGGCCCGACCCGGTGGAGGAGCCCGCCCGCCCGTCGAAGTCGCCGAGGTCCCGCGGTGGCTCACCCGGGGTGGCGCGGCGCGGGCAGATGCCGCGCTCGTACCTGGGCGAAGGGCTGGCCTCGTTCTACGGCCCCGGCCTGCACGGGCGGCCCACCGCGAGCGGGGAGCGCTTTGACCAGGAGGCGATGACGGCCGCGCACCGCAAGCTGCGCTTCGGCTCGTGCCTGCGCGTGGTGAACATGGAGAACGGGCGCGCGGTGAAGGTGCGGGTGAATGACCGGGGCCCCTTCATCGACGGGCGCATCGTGGACCTGTCCAAGGGCGCCGCCCGGAAGCTGGGCATGCTGGACAAGGGCGTGGTGCGCGTGCGGCTGTACCGCTGCGAGGACCGGGTGTCGGAGATTCCGCAGGCAATGTGGGCCGCGCCGGTGTAGTGAGCCGTCCCATGTTTCTCTCGCTGGACACCTCGACGCTGACGTTGTCGCTGGCCCTGGTGGAGCGCGCGCCGGGTGGCGCGCTGCGCACGCTGGAGCACGTGGTGGTGGGGCCGCCGCGCAAGCAGAGCGAGCTGCTGCCCGGCATCGTCGGGGAGCTGCTTGAACGCCATGGCGCCACGCTGCCCGCCCTGGAGGGGCTGGTGGTGGGCCTGGGGCCAGGCTCCTTCACGGGGCTGCGCATCGGCCTGGCGACGGCGAAGTCGCTGGCCTACGCGACGAAGCTGAAGGTGGCCGGGGCCTCGTCGCTGGCGGCGGTGGCGCTGGAGGGCCCCGAGGATGTGCCGCTGTACTGTCTGGCCGTGGCGCGCAAGAACGACCTGTACCTGGGGGCCTACGTGCGCCGGGGCGGGGCGGTGGAGCCGCTGGAGCCGGAGACGGCCATGTCCCCCGAGGAGGTGGCCGCGCGCATGGCGGCGGAGCCTCGGGCGGTGGCGCTGGGGCCCGCGCTGGTGGACTACCGTGCCGCCCTGGAGTCGCACGGCGTGGCGCCGCACCGGCTGCTGGCGGCGCCGACCTTCCCGTCGGCGGTGGCGCTGGCGCACCTGGCGCGCTTCCCGGAGGCGCAGACGTTGGAGGCGCTCTTCGCCATGGAGCCGCACTACGTGCGGGCCTCGGAGCCGGAGCGCAACCCGAAGTTCCCGCCGCTGCCAGGGCCGGCGCCCACCGCGCGGTTGAAGGAAGACTGAGCCGCCTCGTGGTGCTCGCGCTCCCGGCCCCCGGTGGCGTAAAGGACGCGCCATGAGAGACGACTTGACGATTGGCGTGGTGGGCGCGACGGGCGTGGTGGGCCGCGAGGTGCTCGCCGCGCTGTACGCGCAGGACGTGCCCGCCGAACAGGTGCGCGCCTTCGGCTCCGAGCGCTCCAAGGGCATGGAGGTGGAGTACGGCGAGGACTCGCTCGAGGTGGAGCAAGCGACGCCGGACGCCTTCCGGGGCGTGAAGCTGGTGCTGCTGGCCACGCCCGCCGAGGCCTCTCGCAAGCTGGCTTTGGCAGCGCAGGCGGCGGGCGCGTGGGTGGTGGACGCCAGCAATGCCTTCCGGGGTGACGGCAACGTCCCCCTGGTGCTGCCGGGCTTCAACACGGACGTGCTGGGCGCGGGCTTCACCTTCAAGGGCCGCATCGTGTGTCTGCCGGGGGCCGTGACGACCGCCGCGGTGCACGTGGTGGAGCCACTGCGGAAGGCCTTCGGCGTGGCGCGCGCGCAGGTGACGGCGCTGATGGCGGCGTCCAGCGCGGGGGTGCGCGGGGTGGCGGAGCTGGAGAAGCAGACGGCGGACCTGCTGTCAGGCCGTGAGCCGGAGCCGCACGCCTTCCCCCACCGCGTGGGCTTCAACCTGGTGCCCCAGGTGGGCGGCTTCATGGTGAACTCACCCTGGACGGAGGAGGAGGGGGGCTGGACGCTGGAGGCGGCCCGGCTGTTCTCGTCCAAGGGGGACGTGCCCGTCATCGCCGGGACGGCGGTGCAGGTGCCGACGTTCTACGGCCACGGCCTCACCCTCAACGTGCAGCTCAAGAAGCCGGGCCCGGTGGAGCAGGTGCGCGCGGCCCTCAAGACGTCCGGGGTCTTGAAGGTGCTGGATGTGCCGGGCGAGCGCGTGTACCCCATGCCCATGCTCGTCACGTCCGACCCGGCGGTCCATGTGGGCCGGGTGCGCGCATTCCCCCAGGCCCCGGAGTGGGTGACGCTGTTCGCCTCCGTGGACAACGCCAGCCGGGGCGCCGCCCTCAACCTGGTGGAGGCCGGGCTCCGCCTGGCCGAGCGCCCCGCCTGACAAATTGGCAAAGCTCCCGGGGCCGTCCTGCCTGTTTGGCGCGGCGGGGCGGCCGTCCCGGAGTGATGCCCAGCGGACGAGAATGCGTTTCATGTGGCCTCCCGCTTGCTAGCCTGGGCGTACCCATGCGCCTCATTCTCGTTGGCCTCTTGCTCTTCGCGTCGACTGCCCTGGGGCAGCAGACCGTGACGTTCACGGCCTCGCCAAACATCCTCCAGAACAATCGCATCGTCGTCTCCCAGGCGGACTGCACGGCGGAACGCACCGTGACCTGGAGCCGGACGGGTCTGCTTTGCGAGACGCTGTACTTCTGGCTTTCCAGTGACGGCGCCTGTACGCGCGCTCCCGCGGGGGCGGACCTGTTGCTCCAGCAGGTCGCCGCTGGAGATACCACTACCACCACGGGAACGCTGACCCTGCGCGCGAGCGCGGCGCTGGAGGCGGGGGGGGATACCTGTGAGTCGCAGACCGCGACCGCGACCTTTCGGCTCTGCGCCTCCACCCCGCGTGTGACTGTTGACGTTATCGGCAACCAGACGTGCGCGGACACGTTCAGCTCGGTGGGCACGCCAGCCATCGACCTCGTGTATGACCCGGAGCCCCCCTCCGCGCCCTCCGCTCCCGCGGTGACGGGCCTGGACGGCGCGCTCAGCGCCACCGTGACGGTTCCCAGCGATTCAGCGTCGATGGTGGTGGAGGTGCTCTCGCTCGTTGGCGGTGAGGACGGTGGGGTAGGCACGGGCGAAGTGGTGAACTCGAAGGTGCAGGCCGTGTCGAACACGGTCTTCCGCATGGATGGGCTCGAGAACGGTGTGGAGTACGCCGTGCGGGCGATTGCCATTGATGCGGCGGGCAACCGGAGCGAGCCTTCCGCCGTGACGTTGGGGACGCCCATCGCGAGCGACGGTTTCTACGGCGGTTACCTCGATGCTGGCGGCTCGGAGACGGGTGGTTGCGCCGCGGCAGGCGGAGGCATCACGGGATGCGCGGTGCTGGCGTCCCTCGGAATCTGGTTGTCGTCGAGGAGGAAGCGGTCATGAGTCGGGCATCGGCCCTGGGGGTCGTGGCGTTGCTCGCCGCGCTGCCCGCTTGGGGGCAGGACACGGTAGTGGTGGAGGAGGAAGTCTCGCTGCGCTCGCCGCGTACGGGCGGCATTCAATTCCGCATGGGTGGCTACAAGCCCCTCATTGATGAAGAGCCCGGCCTCAATGGCACGCCGTACGAGGACTACTTCGGTGGCGAGTCACTGCTGACGTTCGAGGTGGAGCTCCAGAGGTACTTCTACCAAGGCGTGGGCACGGCGGGCGTGGGCTTCTCCGCCGGTTACGGCGAGAAGTACGGAACGGCGAAACTGGCCAATGGTACGGATGCGGCGGAGCGCACGGCGCTGCGCCTGGTGCCCCTGGCCTTCAACGTCTTCTACAAGTTCGACTACGCCGCCTTCGAGTGGGGCATCCCGCTGGTGCCCTACGGCAAGCTGGGGCTCATCTACACGCCGTGGTGGATTACCAAGGGCGCCGGCACCGAGGTGGTGGATGGGAACCGGGGCTCGGGCGCCCGCTGGGGCTGGGGCGCGACGGGTGGCATCGCCTTCATGCTGGACGTGCTGGAGCCGCGCTTCGCGCGCGACTTCGACTCCGACCTGGGCGTCAACCACAGCTACCTCTTCGCCGAGTACACCTATGCGGATGTGGACAACTTCGGCGGCGCGGGGCTGAACCTGTCGAACCGGCGCTGGATGTTCGGACTGGCGCTGGATTACTAAGCGGCTCATGCCGCTCATTCCGCGCCGCCCTGGGTCTCTTGTCGCGCTCCTCCTGATGACGGTCGCCGTGGGCCCCTGGGCCTCCGGCTGCCGCCGCGTGGTGCGGCCAGACCTGGGGCAGGACCGGACGGTGGAAGCGGGCGTGCCGGTCGACCTCGGCTCGCAGCGCGAGGACGCCACCGCCGTCACCTGGGACTTCGGTGACGGCAGCGACGCCCAGACGGCGCCGTGGGTGTCCCACGCCTTCTCCCGGGCAGGCGCTTATACCGTGCGCGCCCTGCACGAAGGGGAAGAGGTCGGCCACGTCCAGTTGACGGTGGTGCCGCGGCCCGTGCTGCGCGCGGTGCCCTCCAGCGCGCGCACCGTCATGTGGCTGCCCGAGCTGCGCGGCCATGTGGACCTGTTGATGGACTTCTACGCGCGGCTCGTGGGGCCGGAGAACGCGCGGCGAGCCGTGGAGTCCTCGCCGCTGCTGCCGCTGCTCTTCGCGGACCTGGAGGACGGCACCGGGACAGTGGTGGACCCAGACGAGGGCTTCGGCTTCTTCCTGCTCCCGGAGTTCGACGGCGTCGTGACGCTGCTGGGCATCACGGAGCCGGAGGCGGCCCTGAAGGCCGTCGCCATTGAGCTGGAGCGGGCGGGGCACGGCGTGATGCCGCAGCCGGACGGCGCCGTCACCGTGGAGCCCGCGTCGGGTGGACCTCCGATGTTGCTCTTCGAGGACCGGGGTTACCTCTATCTCGCCGTGCCGGAGGAGGGGCTGGAGGAGCCCGAGGAAGGCGAGCCTCAGCAGGCGCAGGTGCTGGCCATCCCCGACGCGGAGGTGGCACGCATGGCGGTGCGGAGCCTCACGGGGCCGGGCATCTCCGAGGATGCGCTGCTGACCGAGCTGAGAGGGAAGGTGGCGAACGGCAGCGTGTATCTCTTCTCCGGGCAGCAACCCGGTGTGACGCCTGATGAAGAAGGCACCCACCCGATTCGAGGTTTCGCCGCGTCGCTGGCGGTGAAGCCGGAGCGGTTGGACCTGGATGGGTTCCTGTCCTCGTCGACGCCGCTGTTCCAGGGCGCCCGCGCGCCCGCGTCGGCGTTGCTGCAGGACGCGGAGCTGGGGCCCATCGCCGCGGCGCAGCTCTCCGTGCCGCCCGAGGAGCTGGCGCGGCTGGCGTTCGGCGCGCCGGGCTCCGAGCGCCGCGAGCGCATGGTGGCGTCCTGGCGTCGTGAAGGACTGGACGTGGAGGCGTTGCTCAAGGCGCTGCGCGGCGACGTGGTGCTGCGTGCGTACTTCGACATCCCGGCCTTCTTCCGCAACTTCATCCGGAACAAGCGGCCCGACCTCAAGGGGACCCTCGTGGTCGAAGCGGGCTTGACGGCGTCGGAGCCCGTGCGGGCGCTCGTGCAGCAGCAGCTGGAGGACTCCGCGCTGCGCTACACGACGCAGCAGGAGGCGAATGGCACGCTCTTCCGGACGCGGCTTCGGGCGCAGCCGGTGGAACTGCGAATCATGCCCGAGCGCGCCAGCCTGCTGGCGGGGGAGCTGCTCCAGGGACGCCCTCGCGGTGACGTGGGCGCCCAGCTGCGGGAGCGCTTCGGCGGCGAGGCCTTCAGCGCGGGCCACGTGTCGGTGATGGTGGACCTGGGCCGGCTGCGCGCGGACCTGCGCGCGGCGGAGAAGGTGCCCGGCGTGCCGGGGCCGCTGCTCGGGGCGACGAAGGCGCTCTCGGGGGCGCTGCTGGACCGGATTACGCCGCTGGACTCGGGCTTCCTCGACTTCAGCCCGGTGGAGGGCGGTGGCCGGCTCAAGGGGCGCCTGTCCTTGCGCGCGGCGCAGGAGGCCTCGCGTTGAGCGGCGATATGGCGGACACAGGGCATGTGCGCGTCACCGTCCTCTACTTCGCCGCGGCGCGCGAGCGCACCAGGCAGGCGCGTGAGTCCCTGGACGTGCCCGAGGGCGCCCAGGTGCGGGACGTGATGCGGCTGCTGACCGCCAGGTACGCGGCGCTGGCGCCACTCCTGCCGCACCTTCGTGTGGCCGTGGACCAGGAGTTCGTCGGGCCAGATGCCCTGGTGCGTGATGGGGCGGAGGTGGCGCTGATTCCTCCCGTGGCGGGAGGCGCACCTGGGGTGTTCCGGGTGGTGGACCGGCCGCTGCGGCTGGATGAGGTGGTGGAGGCCGTCGGCGGAGAGGCGTACGGCGGGCTGGTGACGTTCAGCGGCTCCGTGCGCAACCAGACGAAGGGCCGGCGCGTGTTGCGCTTGGAGTACGAGGCCTACGCGCCCATGGCGGAGAAGAAGCTGGCGGAGATTGGCGCGGAGGCCGCGGAGCGGTTTCCCGGCGTGCGCCTGTCCATCATCCACCGCGTGGGGACGCTGGTGCCCGGCGAGCTGGCCGTCGTCATCGCCGCGGCGTCGCCGCACCGGAAGGAGGCGTTCGGGGGCTGCGAGTACGCCATCGAGCGGCTCAAGCAGGACGTCCCCATCTGGAAGAAGGAGTTCTTCGAGGATGGGGAGGTCTGGGTCGGCCTGGGGCCCTGAAGCGCCGCCTCAGCGGACGCGCAGGAAGGCGGGGACCGTGACGTCGTCACCGCCGTCGGGCTGCGTGCCGAGCTCTTCCTCCGTGAGCGGACGCAGGGGGGTGTCCAGGCCCATGGCCTTGCGGCGCTCGGCTTCCTTGTCGGCGGCCATCTTCATGGCGCGGACCTTGGATTCCTCCATGCGCTGAGGCGTGGGACCCGCGATGAGGAAGCCCACCGGCAGGCTGAGGAAGAGCATGCTCACGATGATGAGCCAGCCGAAGTCCTTCCACTGGAGCCGGTTGACCTGCTCCTTCACGACGGAGCGTTGGATGCGCAGCGAGAGCTGGCCTTCCGAGAGGCGGAGCGTCATGCCCTCCGCGAGCTCCACCGTGGTGCGCCCGTCGTGCTGGCGCAGGTCCGTCTGTGGCACGGCGGCGTAGGCGTCGCCTTTGATGGTGCGCTCGGCGCGGGCAGCGGGCGGCAGGTGGATGCGCCAGCCCTGCGCGGTGCGCTCGGCGAGCAGGAACGGCTCTTCGGGCAGGGTGAAGCCGTAGAGCGGCAGCGGTGCCGTCTCGTCCGGGGCGGCGTGGACGTTCGAATGCTCCGGCCCGTAGCTCCACGCCTCGGACAGATTGTCGCCCCAGTACAGCTCACAGAAGATTCCACCGCCTGCCTTGGTGTTCATCGCGGGGGGAAGCATAGGGCCTTGCATGGCTCGCGGCTCCTTCATCGACCAGGAGACGTCTTCCGAAAGACGGCCGACGCCCGGTTGGTCCCTGGACAGCCGGGAGGCGGGCTGGGTTCCGTCCCAGGCGGGAAAGACGGAGACCACCGCCGCGCCGCGGGAGAAGGGCCCCGCGGCGCGGTTTGGGGACGTTTGCTAGGTCTCGCCGGAGCCTTCCGCCAGCGCGGCTTCCGTCAGGACGCCTTGACGGCGCCGGAGGCGCTGAAGCGCCGTCAACGTCACCCCTGCCATCAGGGACGCGTATCCCACCAGTGGCCACGCCGTGTCGCCGTCCAGCAGGACAATCACCAGGGTGCCGAGGACGCCGACGATGAGGCTCTGGATGCAGAAGTAGAGCGCGACCGCCGTTCCCGCCACATCGCCAAAGGTCTGGAGCGCGCCATTCGCGGTGACGGACACGGCGAACACGATGCCGGCCGAGATGAGCCACATCGGCGCGACGAACGTCCAGAATGACGGTGTCGCCAGGAGCTGTCCGGCCGTCAGGAGCCCCGCGCCGAGCAGCAACATGCCCATGCCTCGCGTGAGGCTTCCCGCCAGTCCCCAGCTCGCCACGAAGCGCTTCGCGAAGCGGGTCGTCAGCATCATCGCGAGCGCGGCGGTGGCGAAGGCCAGACTGAACCCGAGCTCGGAGAAGCCGGCCTGACCGATGAGCACCCGGGGCGCCGTGGAGAAGAACACGAAGAAGGAGCCCATGGCCGCGCTGAAGCCCAGGGTGTACGTCCAGAACGTGGCGCTGCGCAGGATGTGCCGGAGCGCGGGCCGCGGCTGGAGGCCCTGGGCCGGGCGCGTCTCACGCCACCGCGGCAGGGCTTGCAGCAGCGCCGCCGTCGCCAGGATGCCGAGCGTGATGAAGATGGCTCGCCATCCCAGGTGCTGCATGAGCAGCGCTCCCGCGATGGGGCCGAGCGCGGGGACGAAGGCCAGCATGGCGCTGAACAGGCTGTAGAGGGTCGCGCTCTCGGGGCGCTCCGCATAGACATCGCGGACCGTCGCGAACGTGGCGACGAGGGCCGCGGAGGCCCCCATGGCTTGGAGGAGCCGGAGGCCGACGAACAGCGCGGCATCCGAGGTTCCCGCGAGCAGGAAGGATGAGGCCGCGAACAGGAGGGCGCCTGTCAGCAGCACGGGGCGCCGGCCGATGCGGTCGGAGACCGGGCCGAACACCATCTGCCCGAGCCCGAGCACCGCCAGGTACAGGCTCAAGGTGAGCTGGACGATGGCGGGGGAGGTGTTGAGGATTCCGGGCATCGCCGGAACGACAGGCAGGTAGATGTCCATGGCCAGTGAGGCCAGGAGGTCGAAGGGCGCCATCAGCAACAGCGCTGCTGGCACGGAGTGATTCCACGACGGGGATTTGAAGTCAGGCACGATTGCATCCGCACAAATGAGGAACATCTGGCGGCGCTCTGCCTCTCCACGGGTACCGGGATGAGCTGGCGCAGAGGGCCGCGGCAACGATTGACGTGTCGCCGCGGCTCACTCATCTGCGGATTCGGTGCTTCCCATCTCGCGGACTCCCATGCGGCGCGTCCGCGCTCGAAGGTCGGGGCTGGGTGTAGCAATCACGACGGTGTCGGGCAAATGCCCGCCGTGGCCGGACAGGACGTCGACGCCGAGCCATTCTGACGAGAGGCGCCGCGTCTGGCTGCACCCGCTGCGTTGGTTCCGGTCGGTGCGGCACCCGGGGCAGCGCTGGTGGCTGCCTACGTCCCCGCGTCAGCTCCTGCCGCGGAGCCTGACGCCGCGGGCGGAGGCTGTGCCGCCCCTGTCGTCCCCGCATCCTGCGCCGGCGATTCCTCCATGCCGAGCCGCGCCGGCAACGCGCGCCGAATCTCCGCGGTCGCCATCAACACCACGGCCACGGCGATTCCCAGGAACCCCACCGTCTGCGCCACCGTCTCCACGCGAGGGGGAATCCGCCGGCCGCTCGCCGCCTCGACCAGGAGCAGCACCACGCGGCCACCATCCAGCCCAGGCACGGGCAGCAACGTCAACAGCGCCAGCACCACGGACGCGGCCACCAGGGTCCGCAGCAGGGCATCCGTCCCGGACGCCATCGCATCCGCGGACTCCTGCCGCACCATCGCTCCGGGGCTCGCCGCGTCCGCGCTCTCCAGGCCGTGCCGCATCATCCGGTTCAACAGCGCCACGCCTTCCGCGGCCACCTTGACGGTGTGCGTGAACGAATGGCTCAGCGCCTCGCCCGCGCTGTGCGCCTTGTAGACGTACTGCTGGCTCACCCCGATGCGGCCCGTGCCGCGCTCATCCCGCCGGGGCCGGACCACCACCGAGCGCGCATCACCGCCGCGCTCCACGCCCAGCTCCAGCGGGACGCCCGGCGCCGCGCCCACCTTCTCCACGAACTCCGACCAGCTCCGCAGCGGCTGCCCCGCGACCTTGACGATGCGGTCCCCCGGCAACAGCTGCGCCCGCGCCGCCTCCGAGCCCGGCTGCACCGTCCCCACCGTCAGCGGCACCACCACGTGCGTGCCCGACGTGTACAGCGCGAACAGGACGCCCAGCGCGAGCGCGTAGTTGGCCAGCGGCCCCGCCAGGATGATGAGGATGCGCAGCAGCGGCCCGCGCGCCGCGAAGCCCGCCGCTTCGTCCGCGTCCGCACGGTGTGGGTTCATCCCCTGCAGGTGCGCCGTGGCGCCCAGGGGCACCGCCGCCACCACGTACTGCGTCCCCCACAGCCGGAAGGACACCAGCGGGGGACCAAAACCGAACACGAAGCGGGGCACCCGCACACCGAGCAGCCGCGCGGCGACGAGGTGCCCCAACTCGTGGAGGGTCAGCAGGCCTCCCAGGGCGAGCAGGACGAGCGCGTAGTGCATCCTCCCGCGCCGCTCCTAGAGCTTCCGCCGCTGACCGGTCCGCTTGTACGTCACGTAGTCGGACAGGATGGTGTCGTGGTCGAAGCACAAGTCCTTCGGCAGCTCCTCCACGCGGAAGGCGCGGGCCTCGGCCGCGTCGTCGGCGCCCCGCGGTTCGCCCTCGGCCGAACCGATGTAGACGGTGGAGATGTTGTGCTGACGCGGATCCCTCCGGGGGTCCGAGTACGTGAAGAACTGCTCCGACAGCTTCACGTGAAGGCCCGTCTCTTCCAGGACCTCGCGCACGGCGGCGGCGTCGAGCGGCTCGCCCTCATCCACGAAGCCACCCGGCAGCGCCCAGCCGACAGGCGGATTCGCGCGCCGGATGAGGACGATGCGTTCACCGGGCAGCTCGATGATGCAGTCCACGGTGGGCTTGGGGTTGCGGTATTCGGGCATGACCCCCAGTCTACCTGCTGCCGTCACGCTCGCACTTCCTAGATGCGGGCCGTGGGGTATGGTGCGCGCCGTGTCGACTCCGAGACGCCATCGCCTCGTCCTCTCCGGCCTGCTCCTGGTGTGCCTGGCGGGCTGCCTGCCCCGCGTCCAGGAGCCGGGTGATTACGTCTTCGAGCCCGTCGAAGTGCTCCGCGACGACTGCGGGCTGCTGGAGACCAACCGCGGCCAGCTCTATGGCACCTTGCAGATCAGCGGGCGCGTCGTCCGCCTGGACTTCGGCTTCCTGGACAGCCACCTCGTGGGCTATTTCCTGGAGGACGGTGACCACTTCTCCATCGACGGGAGCGTGGTCAAGGCCGCCGCCGAGGTGAACGGCCAGGAGTGCCTGTTGGATCAGATCAACATCCACATCGACGGCACGACGCAGTGCGAAACGCAGTTCAATGGCGTGCTGCGGGTCCGCTACGACACGCGCCGCCCCGACGAATGCGTCTGCGAGATGTGGCTGCGCTACGAGGCCGTCAAGGAGTCGAAGCGCTGTGACACGGAGGGTTGAGACGCGCACCCTGGGTTCCTAGAACAGGGTGGCATTGTCCACGCTGGAGGAACGCATGGCGGATTCGAAGCATGAGATTCACTCGGTCCTGACGGAAGCACGCGTCTTTCCGCCGCCAGAGGCGTTCGCCCGGCGCGCGCACATCCGGAGCATGGCGCAGTACCAGCAGCTCTGGGATGAGGCCGCGAAGGACCCGGACACGTATTGGGGCGACCGCGCCCGCGAGGAGCTGTACTGGAAGGAGCCCTTCCAGACGGTGCTCGACTGGAAGCCGCCGCACGCGCGGTGGTTCGTCGAGGGCAAGACGAACCTGGCCTACAACTGTCTGGACCGGCACCTGGCCACCCGCAGGGACAAGCCCGCCATCCTCTTCGAGGGCGAGCCCGGCGACCGCCGCGCCCTCACGTACGGCGAGCTGTCCACCGAGGTGAACAAGCTTTCCAACGCGCTCAAGTCGTTGGGTGTCCGGAAGGGTGACCGGGTGGGCATCTACCTGCCCATGGTGCCCGAGGCCGCGGTGGCCATGCTGGCGTGCGCTCGCATCGGCGCGGTGCACTCGGTGGTGTTCGGAGGCTTCTCCGCGGAGGCGCTCCAGGAGCGCATGAATGACGCGGGCGCGAAGGTGCTGCTCACCGCGGACGGCGGCTGGCGCAAGGGCGCGGTGGTGCCGCTCCTGACGAACGTGGAGGCCGCGCTGCCGAACATGCCCACCATGGAGAAGGTGGTGGTGCTCCGCCGCACGGGCAGCACGCTGGCGCTGTCCGGGCCCAGGCTGGTGGCGTGGGACACGCTGGTCAGCGGACAGCCCGCGGAGTGTGAACCGGAGTGGGTGGAGAGCGAGCACCCGCTGTTCATCCTCTACACGTCGGGCTCCACCGGAAAGCCCAAGGGCGTGCTGCACACCACGGGCGGCTACGCGGTGAACACGTCGCTCACCATGCGCTGGGTGTTCGACCTGCGCGAAGACGACGTCTACTGGTGCACCGCCGACGTGGGCTGGGTGACGGGCCACTCCTACGTCGTCTACGGGCCGCTGATGAACGGCGTCACCACCGTCCTCTACGAGGGCGCGCCCACCCAGCCGGGGCCGGACCGCTTCTGGGACATCATCGCGCGGTACAAGGCCACCATCCTCTACACCGCGCCCACCGCCATCCGCGCCTTCATGCGCCTGGGCGAGGAGCCGGTGCGCAAGCATGACCTGTCCTCGCTGCGGCTGCTGGGCAGCGTGGGCGAGCCCATCAACCCCGAGGCGTGGATGTGGTACCGCGACGTCATCGGCGGGGGCCGCTGCCCCGTGGTGGACACGTGGTGGCAGACGGAGACGGGCGGCATCATGGTGTCGCCGCTCCCGGGCGCCACGCCGACGAAGCCTGGCTCGGCCACGCTGCCGCTGCCCGGCATCCACGCGGAGATCCTGGACCGCGAGGGCAACAAGGTGCCGCGAGGGCAGGGCGGGCTGCTCTTCATCACGCGCCCCTGGCCCTCCATGCTGCGCACCGTATACGGCGACCCGGACCGCTACGTGCGCACGTACTTCAACGAGCTGCCCGGCATGTACTTCACCGGTGACGGCGCCCGCACGGACGCGGACGGCTACCTCTGGTTGATGGGTCGCGTGGATGACGTGGTCAACGTCGCCGGCCACCGCCTGGGCACCGCCGAGGTGGAGAGCGCGCTGGTGGCGCATGCCACCGTCGCCGAGGCCGCCGTGGTGGGCCGTCCGGATGACTTGAAGGGCACCGCGCTGGTGGCCTTCGTCACCCTGAAGCAGGGCAACACGCCCTCCGACGCGCTGAAGAAGGCGCTGGCCGTCCACGTGGGCAAGGAGATTGGCGCCATCGCCCGGCCGGATGAAATCCGCTTCGCGGAGGCGCTGCCGAAGACGCGCTCGGGGAAGATCATGCGCCGGCTGCTGCGGGACGTGGCCGCGGGCAAGCAGGCCTCCGGGGACACCACGACCCTGGAAGACCTCAACGTCCTGGCCGCGCTGCGGCAGAACGACGACTGATGGACACTCGCTCGCACTTCAGGGCAGGGGGCGTCAAAAGCAGCCTCTGCCCTGGGGTGGAAAAGCGGGAATCGTCGTTTCTGACCCTGGAAATGCGTGACTGTCTTGTTGTTAAGCGCCGGTTTCAGCCTAAGCAGCACATCCGGTTGAATCGGAACAAACGAATACAGCGGAGCCGTCAGGGTAGGCTGGTTGACACTGGAAAGATGCAGAGGCATTAAATGCACGGCTCGCCCCCCACGAGCACCGCGCCTCTCGTTGACCGCGCGACCTTCCCCCCTGGACGTGCTTCATGGATTTCCGAGCTCAACTCGACTCGCCGCTCTTCACCCACTTCATCTCCCATTACGCGCAGCCGACAGGGCCTGACCTGCTGGGGCGGACGGAGCCCTTCTTCGAGTGGCAGGAGTCGCGGCGGCAGGCCGGGCTCTGGCCGTTCTCGCGAAGCCTGGAGGCGGCGCCGAAGGCGGAGTGTGGTGTCCGCAGCGAGGCGGGGACGGCGCGCCAGGGGCTGAACTTCGGTTCGCAGGACTACCTGTCGCTGTCCACGCACCCGGCGGTGGTGGAGGCCGCTCAGCGGGCCATCCAGGACTACGGGTTGCACAGCGCGGGCTCGGCGATGCTGGGGGGCAACACGGCGCCGTCGCTGATGCTGGAGAAGGCGCTCGCGGAGCACCTGCAGACGCCGCACGTGGCGCTGTTCTCCACCGGCTGGGGCGCGGGCTTCGGCGTCATCGCCGGGCTGGTGCGTCCGGATGACCATGTGGTGCTCGACGCGCTGTCGCACGCGTGCCTCCAGCAGGGCGCCGCCGCCGCGACGACGAACGTGAGCCGCGTGCCGCACCTCAACAACCGCGCCATGCGGCGCAAGCTCCAGGAGATTCGCGCCCGCGACACGCAGAACGCGGTGCTCGTCGTCACCGAGGGCCTGTTCTCCATGGACTCGGACGTGCCGCGGCTGGAGGAGCTCCAGTCCATCTGCCGTGAGTATGGCGCGGCGCTGCTGGTGGACGTGGCGCATGACCTGGGCGCGATGGGTCCCCGGGGCACGGGCAGCCTGGGCGTGCAGGGCCTGCTGGGGAAGGTGGACCTGGTGGTGGGCGCCTTCTCCAAGACGCTCGCGAGCAATGGCGGCTTCGTGGCCACGCGCTCGCCGGCGGTGCGCCAGTTCATCCGCATCATGGGCGGGCCCCACATCTTCTCCAACGCGCTGCTGCCCATGCAGGCGGCGGTGGTGCTGGAGTCGCTGCGCATCGTCCGCTCGGAAGAGGGCGACGCGCTGCGCGCGAAGGCGCGGGAGAACATCCTGGCGCTGCGCGGGGCCTTCCAGGCGCGGGGCGTGACGTGCCTGGGCGAGCCCTCCAACGTCGTCCCCGTGCAGGTGGGCGACGCGAAGGTGGCGCGCCTGGCCTCGAAGAAGGTGTTCGAGCGCGACATCTTCGCCAACCTGGTGGAGTACCCGGCCGTCCGCCTGCGCGAGACGCGCTTTCGGATGCAGGTGATGGCGTCCCACACGCTGGAGCAGGTCCAGCGGGCCGCCGACGGGGTGTGCGACGCCATCGACGAGGCCCGCGCGGAGCTGGAGGTCCGTCCGGTCGCGACGCGCGCGTCCCGCCGCGACGAGCGCCCGCAGGTGGAGCTGTAGCGCCCGCGAGCGCCCGCGTGGCGTGGGCGCTCAGGTGTCGTCGAGGCTGGTGGCGCGCAGGTGGGTGACGTCGCCCCACGTCACCAGCCGCCACGCGCCTTCGTGGTAGTCGAACTGATTCCACCCGGCGTTGAGCACGGAGAAGGTGCGCGGCGCCGCGTGCGGAATCCCCAGGCTGTGGCGGAACAGGAGGCTGAGCACGCCCCCGTGCGTCACCACGACCAGCCGCTCGCCCTGGTGGCGCGCGCCCAGCTCCTCCAGGCACTCCACCGCGTGGCGCAGCCGCTGGGACGTGCTCTCCCCGCCGGGGACGACGTAGTCCGGCGCGCCTCCGGCGTACGCGGCGAAGACGTCCGGGTGCTGCTGGCGTGCTTCGTCCCGGGTGAGGCCTTCCATGATGCCCAGGCCCCGCTCGCGCAGGCGCGTGTCTGACTGGACGGTGTGACCCGTGCGCGTGGCGATGCGCCGCGCCGTCTCCCGGGCCCGTCCCAGGTCGCTGCAATAGAGCGCCGAGAAGTGGACGGGTGCCAGGCGCGCGGCCAGGGCGTCCGCCTGACGCAGGCCCACCTGGCTCAGGGTGCTGTCCTGATGTCCCTGGAGGCGCCCCAGGGAGTTCCACTCCGTCTCTCCATGGCGGAGCAGGATGAACTCGGTCGTCATGGACTCAGCGCGTCCGCTCCAGGTGGGTGATGCCTTCTTCCAGCAGCGCGGCGACGCCCCGCCTCACCACGTGCACCACCTTGTGGCTGTAGGCCGGCCCACCGTGCGTGTAGTGGCCGCTGACCTTGTGGTGCAGCTCCGTGGCGCCCCACACCAGCACCAGGTCCGCCCAGTCCAGGTCGCTGCGGGCGCGGTCCGCCGTGCGGCGCTCCGTGCCGTCCACCATCCGCAAGTCAATCAGGTGGCCCAGCTTCTCCTCCAGCTCCTCGCGCACGGCCGGCGAGCCGCCCACCACCACCACGCGGCGCACGCCGTAGCGCTGGCAGGTCTCCACGAAGGCCACCTCCGCGCGGCGGTTGGCCGAGCCGCCGCAGCGCTCACAGTGCAGCCGCGGCTCGACGCGAATCGGCTCGCGCCCGCTGGCCTGCGCCACCTTGAGGCACGCGCCCTCCGCGCACACCGGGAAGAAGCGCCCCGTCAGCAGCTCCGCCGCCTTGAGCAGCTTGGGCTCGCTCATGCGCTGGCGGCCGGGGCGGGTGAGGCCCTCTTCCTCCAGCACCGCGCGGGTGCGGGCGCGGACCTCGGGCAGGGTGAGGCCTCGCGCGGCCATCCACTCGTCGATGTCCCGGTCGGCGCTCATGACTTCACCACCGACCGGGAAGGCGCCACGGGGAACAGCTCCGCCTGGAGGGCGGAAGGCGGCGAGCCGGTCGACAGGCCCAAGGCCTCGCGTACCGGCGCGAAGCTGCGCCGGTGGATGGGTAGCACGCCCTTCTCACGCAGCACCTGCAGGTGCTGCGGCGTGGGGTATCCCTTGTGCGCGGCGAGCCCGTAGCCCGGGTACTGGGCATCCAGCTCCGCCATCCATCGGTCGCGCGTCGTCTTCGCCAGGATGGAGGCCGCGGCGATGCTCAGCGACAGGGTGTCCCCTTTGATGATGCCCTTCTGCGGCACCGAGCACTCCGGCACCGTGCGCGCATCCACCAGCAGGTGGTCCGGCTTCACCGACAGCCCCTCCACCGCGCGGCGCATGGCCAGCAGGCCCGCGTGGTAGATGTTGATGCGGTCGATCTCCTCCACCTCCGCGCGGCCCACGGCCCACGCCACCGCGTCGCGCTTGATGGCCTCGGCGAGCGACTCGCGCTTCTCTGCGTCGAGAATCTTCTTCGAGTCATCCAGCCCCTTGAGCCGGAAGCCCTTGGGCAGCACGGCCGCGGCGGCGACCACCGGCCCCGCGAGCGGTGCCATGCCCGCCTCGTCCACGCCGGCGATGTGCGTGTGCCCCTGCTCCCACAGCTCCGTCTCGAAGCGGAGCAGCTTGCGCAGGCGCTGGCCCTCCGCGCGGTTCTTCTCCTGGCGCGAACGGATGCGCCGGGCGAGCGCCTGCGCTCCCGCGCGCGGGTCCGCGTCCAACGCCTCCAGCACGCCGGCGGGGACGGGATGGGCCTGGGTGACGAAGCGCGTGGTCAGCTCGGACAGCGCGCACTGAAGCAACTGTTCCACGGTGTCTGCGGACATGATGAGCGCCCGGACCTACCTGGAACGTGTGCTGACAGGACCCCATGCGCAGGGAACGCGCTCACCGCGGCAACACAGCCCCGTGGCCCCGTGCACGGAGGAAGCCGACTGGAGGGCCCCCCTGGAAGCAGGGTGGGCCAGACGCGGGGAAGGCTGACGGGCGTCACGCATGTCAGCAGCCGTACTCCATGGGGTGGGTGGAGCACAACCACCCTCGCGTTCATTCAGATGAATCCGTGAAGCCGAGGTTGTTTCAGCGTCGCGCGGGGGCGGGTCCTACGGATTGAGCTGGAGTTGGAGGGTGGCCGGCTCTGGCTGGCAGTTGCAGGCGTCACACACCCACTCCACCTGCTGGGCCCCGGACACCTTGGCGCCCGCGGTGGCCACCACCCGCACCGCGCTGGGCGCGAGCGATTCGTTGATGGCGGTGCTGACGCCCTCCCTGGTCGTCCGTCACGCCGGTGATGCTCACGTTGGAGCTCACATTGGTGCCGGTGACTGTCGCCCCGCGCACGCGCGCGCCCTCCGCGGACAGCACCTCCACCTTGAGCGACACCAGCTCCGCCTGGCAGTCGTCCACCGCGCGCCCCATGCGAGGCGCCTGGTCACATGCCGCGAAGAGACCGAAAACCATGAGCCACGAAAGCGAGCGTGCGCGAACCATGCCGTGAAGGGTGATGCTGGCGTGCGGGCGCGGCAACGTCTGTATCAGTCGGAAGTCGGAGCCACGCGTTCACTCGCGAAGCGTGCCGCTGCCGTGTCTGGGTAACGGTGGAGCACGTAGCGGTAGACTTCTTCCGCGCGCGGCGCGTCGTGCATCCGTTCGCCCAACACACGCGCCAGAAGTACCAACGCACGGGGCGCGGTGGGCGCATCGGGCGCCGTGTCCGCCGCGGCTTCCAACGCCGCTACCGCCAGTGGGAAATCTCCTTCCACGGCCGCGGCTTGTCCGACGAACAGGTGGTGCTCAGGGGACACACGCAGCCGCGGTTGCTGCCGCACGGCGGCATACAGCGACATCACGAGTGGAACATCGCGGGCGTTCACCGCGGCCGCCAGTGCCTCCAGGGCGTCGTCGCTGGAGGTCCCCGTCTCGGTGACGGTGGCCGCCGCTCCGGTGAAGGGGGGGGGCCCGGCTTCCCGCAGGGGCGGCGCCAGTCGGCTCGGTGGGACGTCGCCCAGCACGGGGCCCAGGTAGTCTTGCTCCAGGCCATACCCCAGCGCATCGCCCCGCGTGTACAGCAGCAGCCCCACCACGTGCGCGGCGGTGAAGGGGATGACCAGCGTGACGGCTTCGGCCAGCACGCGTGAGATGATGAAGAGGTCCAGCACGCGCAGCAGCAGCGCCACCCCGTGCGTCATGAGGTGGAGGACGCCCAGGCCCACCAGCGTCCCCGCGACCAGCGTGTAGTCCCGTCCCAGGCGGCGGACGATGCGAAGCGTTCCGGGCACATCGAACAGGGTCAGCAGTGGCTGGCGCGCGGCGGTGATGAGGAGCGCCGCGGGCAGCCAGAGGACGCCGAGCAGCAGCAGGCCCATCAGCACTGGATCCACAGTCAGCAGTCCGGGGGTGTCCAGGCTCCGAATCCACGCGCCGAGCGCCGAGCGCCCCTCTTGGAGGAGCGGGCGCAGCACCGTGACGTAGAGGAACGCGGGCATCCAGACGACGGCGAAGGTCACCACGCCGCGGAGGCCGGGGAGGACCGCGTCATGGAAGTAGTCGCGGTAGTCGGGCGAGCGCAGCGCCGTCTCGCCGCGGGCCGAGTCCCGCGCCAGCGTGAAGAAGGTGCCCCAGAAGACGCCTCCGTAGAGCGTCAGCGGGATGATGGCCGAGAAGGAGATGGCCAGCTCCACCAGCCACCGGAGCGCCGCCAGGAAGACGCTGACCGCCACCATGACCTGCACGCCGGACGGGGTGAAGACGTAGCGCCACGCGCCCTTGAGCCGCTGCGCCACGGACACCCGGCTGCGGGCGGTGAGCAGGGTCTGCGCCACGTCGCCGCAGCGCGCGCACGCCACCAACTCCACCGTCTGCGCCCGCCGGCCCACCACGCAGTCAGGGCAGAGCGCTTCGTCACACCGCTCGCAGCGCCATCCGGCCACGGCGGTCCGATGCCGCTGACAGCGGGGCAGGGGCGCATCCGGTGGAATGATGTTGGGCGATGAGGGGCTCATGGCCCCCAAGCCTACGACTGCCCCGGGGACTCTTCCCAGGGGGCGCCGAGCCACGCCTGATAGGCGGCCTTCTGGGCGTCGGTGGGGCGCTCCACGCGGGACAGCCACGCCGCCTCCGCGGGCTTCGTTCCCAGCACCACCGGGACTTCCACCAGCCGGTCGCGGCGGAACACCGTGAGCCGCACCGTCTCGCCGGGCCGCCGCTCCTCGCAGCGCGGCAGCAGGCTGGCGCCGTCCACCTTCCAGCCATCCAGCGCGACCAGGTCGTCCTCCACGTAGAGCCCCGCGTCCTGTGCGGGCGAGCCATCCATCACCACGGCGATGGTGCCGCTGCCCCGCGTGGTGACGCCCAGCCAGCCCTTGGGCTTGCCTTCTCCCGTTCGGCCTCGCGGCGGCGGCGTGCCTCCCTTGTCGCTGGCGGCCTCGCGCGGACGGAAGTTCAATTCCAGACCCACGTGGGAGAAGACGGAGTAGTCCAGCGGCTGCGTGGTGCGCAGCGCCCGGTCAAAGAAGGGCGTCAGGTCCACGCCGGCCACCTCACTGGCCGCGGCCTCCACGCCGTCCTCGGGGACACCGGAGCCGTCGCCGTGGCGTTGCCACAAGAGGCGCGCGACGTCATCCAGGCTCCGGGCGTCATGCGTGGCGCGGCGGAGCTCCAGGTCGAGCAGCGCGGAGACGACCTCGCCCTTGAGGTAGTAGGAGATGGCGCTGTTGGGCGAGTTCTCGTCCGGGCGGTAGTGCTTCACCCAGCTCACCAGCGACGCCTCCGTCAGCGTCTGCACGCGGCGCCCCGGCGTGGCATGCAGCGCGGTCAACGTTTCACCCAGGCGCGTGAGGTAGCGCTGCGCGGACATCAGCCCGGCGCGCCGCACGAAGAGGTTGTCGTAGTACGCCGTGGCGCCCTCGAAGGCCCACAGCAGGGACGTGTAGTTCTCCTTCGCGTAGTCGAAGGGCACCAGCGCGCGCGGCTTCACCCGCTTGATGAACCACAGGTGGAAGTACTCGTGCGCCACCAGGGTGAGCAGGTCCTCCCAGCCTCGGTTGGTGGAGAGGCCGACGCGAGGGAACAGCAGCGCGGTGCTGGCCTTGTGCTCCAGGCCGCCTCGGCCCCGGTCCGTCAGGTACAGCAGGATGAGGTAGCGCGGCATGGGCAGGCCGCCGAACACGCGGGCCTGGTGCTCGCAGATGCGCTTGAGGTCCGCGCACAGCCGCTCCGGGTCCTGCACCGTGTCGCCCCACACCACGACTTCGTGTGGCACGCCCTCCACGCTGAAGGTGAGCGGCGTGTGGGGACCGACCTCGAAGGGGCTGTCCACCAGCTCGTCGTAGTCCTGGGCGACGAAGGTGTTGGCGCGCTGGCCCAGCGCGCAGAAGGTCCGCCAGCCCGCGGGCGCGTCCACCGTGACGTGGTGCTCCAACCCGCGCGTGGCCTCCGTGTAGAGGAACGTGGCGGCGCCGTTGAAGTAGGCGTGCGAGCCGTCCAGGTGGTTGGTGCGCACCGTCAGCTCGTTGGCGTAGAGGCGGTAGCGCAGCGTGACGGCCACGCCCCCCGCATCCACCCGCCAGGTGCGCTTGTCCGCGCGCCGCACCGGCAGGAGCGTGCCGTCCGGCGCATGGGCCGTCACGTCCTGCACCTGCCGCGCGAACTCCCGCACCATGTAGCTGCCGGGCGTCCACACAGGCAGCACGGCGTCCAGCTCGCTGGCGCCTCCTGGGAAGGAGGCCTCCACCTCCAGCAGGTGCGTGTGCGGCCGAGGCATGGAGACGCGGTAGCGGACGGCAGGGTGCATGAGCAGGGTCTCCCTCCTCCGGCCGCAGGTTACTTCGCGCGGACGAGGACGGCGCCGAAGAATCCGTCAGTCCCATGGGTGTGGGGCGCCAGCCGGAGGAAGGGCCCGGGGCCGACCTTCTCGGCCAGCTCCGCGCCCAGCAGCTCCGCCACCGGCTTCACCGTGAAATCCGGGTGCTTGGCGAGGAAGTCCTCCACCACGTTCTCGTTCTCCTCCCGCAGCACGCTGCACGTGCCGTAGATGAGCCGGCCGCCGGGCTTCACCAGCGTGGCGAAGCGCGCCAGCAGGGCCTTCTGCCGGCCCACATGCATCTCCAAATCCTCGGGCGTGAGGCGGTAGCGCGCGTCCGGCTTGCGGCGCAAGGTGCCCGTGCCGCTGCAGGGCGCGTCCACCAGCACCCGGTCCGCCTTGCCCTTGAGGGGTTCCAGCGCGCCGTCGGCCTCCGGGCCCTCGTGGGGGATGAGCTGGGCGCGCACGTTGTGCACCCCCGCGCGGCGCGCGCGCTTCTTCAGGTCCTCCATGCGGCGCTCATCGATGTCCAGCGCGTGCAAGTCACCCCGGTTCTTCATCTGCGCGGCGAGCTGCAGCGTCTTGCCGCCGGCGCCCGCGCACGCATCCACCACGCGCGTGGGCGGCGCGTCCACCAGCATGCCGAGCAGCTGGCTGCCTTCGTCCTGCAGCTCCAGCAGCCCGTCGCGGAAGCTCTCCAGCGAGAAGGCGTTGATGCGCGTCTCCAGCACCAGGCCCATGGGCGACAGCGGCGTGGGTTTGACGTCCACCGTCTCCGCCTTCAGCCGCTGCGCCAGCGCGTCGCGGTCCCCCTTGAGGAGGTTGGCGCGGGCGACCAGCGGGGCGCGCTCGTTCATCGCCTCCGCGGCGCGCGCGGCATCCCGGCCGAACGTCTGGAGGAAGCGGTCGGCGAGGAAGTCCGGCAGCGACGCGGCGATGGGGAAGCGCTCGCGGGCGGGCAGGGCCTCCAGGGCGGCGGCGGCTTCGGGGAGGGCACTCAGGGCCTGGGCATCCGGGGGCGCCAGCGCGGACTGGCGAGCCACCAGACCTTGGGGCTCGCCGTAGAGGACGCGCGAGGCGGCCAGCCGGAGCACGTCCTGCCGCGACGTGTCCAGGCTGTCGAAGCGAGGGTGGGCGCGGGACAGCAGGAAGTCCACCGTCCGCTGGCGGCGCAGCAAGCCGTAGACGCGCTCGGCCACGGCGCGGCGCTCGTTGGAGTAGAGGTTGGCCTTGCGGCGCAGGGTGAAGTCCAGCGCGCGGTCCGCCATGCGGCCCTCGTGCCGGACCGAGGCGTAGGCCTCCAGGCAGGCCTGGAGGACCAGGTCTTCTCGCAGGGGCCGCTCGGGCCGCTCGGAGGGGGCGAGTTTCTTCCTGGACGGGGCGCCGGACTTCTTCGGGGCCGACCGCGAGTGCGGGCGGGACTTGCGTTGGGTGGCCATGACGGAATGCGGCTTTGCATCCCTCGGGCCGGGTTGACAAGCGCGGAAAGCAAATCCGCCCTGGCGGACGCCCGGCCCACCTCCAGGTGACGTCAGGAGGAGGGGAGCGGGCGACCAGGGCGGGGGAGGCCCTATTTGCGGCGCCGGCGAAGCAGCCCCGCGGCAAGCAGGGCCAGGGCCGCCGGGAGGAGGGTGGCGGTGGGCCCCGCGGCGCAGCCTCCGCTCGCGCTGCTCAGGCCGTCATCCGGGGGGCCGGGCGAGTCCGGAAGCCCCGGACGGGGGGCCGGTGAGCCCGGGTCTGTCGTGTCGGAGTCCGGCGTCTGGGGCTCCTCACCGGGCGTCTCTGTCGCCGCCACCTGGACCAGGGCGGTGGCCGTCTGCATCACCGAGCCCTGGGTGGCGGTGGCCGTCACCGTGTACTGCCCGGGAATGGCGAAGACGTGCTCGGCGACCGCTCCCTCGGCCGCGCCGCCGTCACCGAAATCCCAGGTCACCGTGGCGGCCTCGAAGGACGGCGTGGCCCGGAAGAAGGCGCGGTGGGGCACCACGCCTCGCTCACCCTCCACGAGGAGCGTCAGCGCCCCCTCGGGAAGCTGCTCCTGGGGCGGCAGCTCCTTCCGCAGCGTGAAGCGGTCCACGATGTCTCCGTTCACCCCGAGCAACTGCGCGGTGAGCGTGCCGTCGACCACCGTCACGTCGAGGAATCCATAGGCCTGGTTGTCTCGGATGACGCTCCAGTCCGGCTTGCTGCCGGGGAGCTTCCTCAGCGTCGCGCCGCCGCCGCCCACCACGAGGTAGGGGATGCCCGTTTCGCCGGATCCGGCGACGGCGTCACCCTTCATGGGCTTGCTCCGCTCGTAGTTGTGGTCGTGACCGGTGAGCACCAGGTCCACGCCGTACTTCTCCATGATGGGGCCGAAGTGACGGCGCATGGAGAGCTGCGAGCCGTGCTCGCCGCTGGACCAGGGTGGGTGGTGGAAGAAGACAATCTTCCATGGCTGCGTCGACCCCGCAAGGTCCCGCTCCAGCCACGCCTTCTGCGCATCCCGCGTGCAACGGTCCGCCGACGCCAGCCCCACGGCGCAGTTGGAGTCGAGCGCCACGAAGTGCACGTGGCCCCAGTCGAACGAGTAATAGCGCTCCGTGCCCTCGGGGTTGTTGGAGGGCAGGTAGAGGTTGTCCAGGTAGGGCTGCCCCTGGTTCGTCACGTACTCATGGTTGCCGATGGCCGCGAAGAACGGCACCCGGGCCAGCAGGGCCTCCATGGGCACGAAGAGGTTGTTCTGGATCTCCGCCTCGGTGCCATCGGCGTAGGCGTTGTCCCCCAGCGCGACGAACAGCTCCGCCTCCCGCTTGACCAGGGCCGCGGCGACCTTCCTCTGGTTCGAGCCGCCCGTGCCGAAGTCGCCCACCGTCACGAAGTGCACGCTGCGGGTCCCCGGCACCGGCGCGGTACGGAAGCGGGTGAGCGGCGTGCGCAGGCCACACGCCGACACCTCGTATGTGTACTCGGTGCCCGGCTCCAGTCCGGTCAGCACCACCGCATGTACCTTCCCAGCGTCCTGGGAGACGGCGGCCTGGTTGGTTGCTCCCTCGCCGTAGCGCACCTCCGCCTGGCAGTTGGCGGCGAGCCGGAAGGCAATCGTCGCCGTGTCCGGCCCCACCTTCTGCAGATACGGGTCCCGATACAGCGTCCCTGCACTCGCGGTGCTCGCCACCAGCATCAGCGCGGCCACCCAGGGGGCAAGGTGAAAGGGGGTCATCCGGTGCATGGGGCCTCCTCCCGAACAAGCTCGGGATGGAGGCGCAACCGTTCAACCGCTGACCTTCATCCTGCCCCCGCCCAGAGGAGGAGGCGGCGGGGCAGGGCCCCGTGTGTCCGCCTCCTCCCCGGTCAGGCGTCAAGGCTTGATGTCGTAGGACGCCAGGTCCTCGGTGCGTTCGCCTTCCTCACGCACCTTTCCGATGCCCGGGACGAGCCAGTAGAGGCGCGTCTTGTCCTGCTTCACCTCGCCGTTGTTGTTGACCTTGTCGCGCTGAATCTTGACGGCGTTGGTGAAGGTTCCCGCCCGCGTCGTCACCGTCACGCCGGATTCGAGCACCTTCCAGATGTACGTCGGGTCCTTCTGGTCCTTCGAGCCGTCGCCCATGGTGATGTACTCGAGCACGTCGCTCTTGTACGTCCAGGGCAGGGCGTCCGGGACTCGCGCCACGGACTTCACCGTGGCCGGAGACCAGGTGGTGGAGCGGACCTGCTGGCCGTCGCGGTAGTCGTCCTCGCGCAGGCGCACGACGAGCCCGTTGGTGAGCTCCACCTGCCACGAGTACTCCTCATAGAGGGTGCCGTTGAGCACGCGGTCCTGGCGGCTGTGCACCTGGACGGCGTTGATGCCCGCCTGGCCGGGGACCTCGCCAGGGCCCACCACCGTCACCTGCTTCTGGAAGTTGCCCTCGACGGGGTCCTGGATGTCATAGGTCCAGGTGCTGCCCGCGGTCAGCGGCCACAGCGACTGCGACCCGGTGGGCTCCTCTCCGTTGCCCTGTCCACCCGGTCCTCCCGGCACCACCGGCTCTCCCGGCAGTCCTCCGCCGGGCGTCGGGCCCTGCGAATCTCCCGCGGGCAGGCTGTTGCCGCCACACGCCACCAACCATCCCGCCGCGAACACGGCCACCCAGCTGCGCCTCATACCCGCTCCTCCCGTGTGCTCCTCGGATTCACCGCCGTCCACCGCAAGCCCCGCAGGGCCGCCCCCTCCGTGCGGCCCAGCGCCGCGGCGAGGGAGCCCGGCTCGGGCTCCTCGACTTCCAGCTCCAGCCGTCGCCCGTCGAAGTCGAGCGCGCAGCTCTTCACCATGACGTTCCGCTCACCCAGGACCCGGCGCAGCGTGGCCTCCGCGCCCACCAGGTCATCCGACTGCGCCGACAGCACCAGCCGCTGCTTCGCCGTGGCGGGGGGCGCCTCCTCGCGGTTGAAGCAGTCCAGCACGAAGAGCAGGGCCATCACGAACAGCATCCCGACGGAGGCCAGCCCCAGGCTGCCGTGGCCGCACGCCATGCCCAGGCCAATCATCAGGAAGAGGATGGCCGCGTCACGCGGGTCCTTCAGCCCCGAGCGGAACCGCACGAAGCCGCCCAGGCCCACCAGCCCGAAGGCCTTCGCCAGGCTGTCGCCGATGACGGCGGTGATGACCGCCGCCGCGGCGCACAGCAGCACCTGCGCCTGAATCATGTCCGCCTTGGGCAGCGCCCGCTTCATGAGCAGGCGCCAGGGCCTCAGCGACAGCAGGGTGCCAATGAGCGCCGCGGCCAGCATCCGCGGCAGAATCGCGGTGACGGACAGCGCGCTGAACTCCGCTTTCGCGCCTTCGAACAGGGCTGAGAATGGTGCGTCCATGTTGGTGACCTAGGCCTCCACCCGGGAAGAGGTGTCCACGCGGGGCGTGCGCGCGGGCTGCTGAGAGAGCGTCCGTGCGGTGGCGGCCACGGCGTAGGCGTTGCGCAGCACCGGCAGCCGGTCTGGATGCTCCGCCAGCACGCGCTCGACGAGCGCCTGCGCGTGAGGCCCCAGGGGCAGTCCCTTCAAGGAGGACAGCGCGGTGGTGGGCCACCGGCCCAGGTGGTCCACACGCAGCTTCCAGGCCCGCGAGGCAGCCATGCCGTCCACCGAATCCAGCGCCTCCTTCGTCTGCGGCGCGCCGCGCTCGCGCAGCGCCCAGGCCTCCTCGGTGTCCAGGCCCGTCAGCGAGCGGAGCACCAACTTCAGCGCCTTGCCCGCCAGGGACTCCCGCAGGCCCCGGGCCACCGGCGTGTCCAGGCCCTGGGTGCTGCGCAGCACCGCCAGCCGGTCATGCGGCAGCAGGACTTCGCGCAGCGCATCCGCCCGCGCCCCCGGAACACAGGTGAGGCTGCGCGCCACCTCCGCGAACAGCTTGCGCTGCATGCCCGCCTCGCGCACCACCCAGGACTCCTCGCAGTCCTGGCCCGCGAGCCCCGCGAGCACGTCCGCCAGCCGCCCGTCCCGCATGGCGCGCTCACGCAGGGCCCACGCCGGGGCCGAGCCGTCCTGCTTGAGGCTGGCCAGCACCTCCGTCGGGGCCCGCGCGTACAGCCGCTGACGGAGCATGGCCGCGCGCGAGTCCGTGCGGCCCGTGAGGCTGAAGGCCACCTCCGCGGGCGCCAGGTCCGACAGCAACTCGCGCAGGTCCATGGCCGGCACGTCAGCCAGGCCCACCATGCCGCGCGCGGTGAGGCCCGGGAAGCGCTCCGCGAAGGCCAGGCGCTGCTGGTGCGCTGCCAGGCCCGGGATTCCGCTCAACATCCACACCGCGAGCGCCGGTTCGCGCTGCTCCACGGTGTCCAGCGTCTGGAAGAAGCGCTCCTCCAGGTTCTGGAGCGTGGTGGGGCTGGCATGGCGCGGCCGGGCCGGCGCCGGGACGATGCGCTGCACCTGCTGCTCGCGCCCCTCCAGCCGGGCGACGACGGCGTCCACCAGCCGCTGCTCCAGCACACGCAGGGGGACTTCGTTGTTCTCCAGGATGAGCCACCGCTGCGGGTCCTTGCGCGCCATCTCCAGGAAGGACTCGCGCACGCGCACCGCCAGGCCCGCGCCCACCAGCCCCTTCCGGCTGTCCCCGTCACTGGCGCGCTTGCTCTGGATCTTGCCCAGGCGCTTGCGCAGCCGGGCGAGGTCTGGATCCACGTCCACCAGGATGACCAGGTCCGGCCACAGCCCCTGCGAGGCCAGCTCGCACGCGGGCCGCAGCTCGTCCATGGGCAGCCCGCGGCCTCCGCCGCTGAGCGCCAGTTGTGAGTACAGGTAGCGGTCGGTGATGCACACCTCGCCCCGGGACAGCGCGGGCGCCACCACTTCATCCAACTGCTGGGCGTCCCGCGCCAGGTTGAGGAAGAACTCCGTGCGTGGAGACATCTCCAGCAGCCGGGAGTCTCGCGTCAGCTCCCGGATGCGCCGCGCCGCGGGCGCCTGCAACTCGCCGCCCTCCCGCGCATGCGCCACCCGGTAGCCCAGCCGCTTCAGCTTCGCGGCCAGCAGGTTGGAGAGCGTCGTCTTGCCGCTTCCGTCAATTCCCTCGAAGTCGATGAACACTGTGCCCTATCCCCCTGCGACGCCATCCGAGGCGAAAGCGTGGACCTTTGCCATTCCCTCTGCGAACTTGCTGTAGGCCGGCGCTCCGCCCGGATTGAGCGACGCCAGCCACTCGGGCAGCTCCTGCCCGAGGTGCTTCACCTCCACCACCACTCGCGGCTCCACCCACTGTGCGGGCTCCAGCCGCTCCACCGACAACGCAAGCTGGGACAGCGCCTGCTCCGGCGCAATCCGGTGGTAGCGAATGTCCCGATCCACCGTCACCCGCCACGCCCGCGACGACTGGTACACGTGGCGCGTGTACGTCACCGCCAGCACCGGGCCGAGGCTGCCTCCGGCGATGAGCGGCAGCAGGCTGGCCCCGCCGCGAAGGACGCGGCCCAGGTCCGAGCGCGGCACCCAGACGCGGCGCTTCTGCGTGAGGCCGCGGCGCTCCCGTTTCACCTCCAGCACCACGCGCGCCTCGCCGTCCGCGCCCAGGTCCGGTGCGTACTCCTTCGTCCGGACCTTGAGACAGTCGTCTGGCGTGAGCAGGGCCCGCGCCGCCAGCGGGCCACCGGGCCGGTCGAAGTAGACGGACACGATGCGCGTGGGAGGCGGCAGGTGCCCCTCCAGCTCCAGCGACAGGCGCGTGCCCAGGGCCGAGGCCATCTTCTCCTCCAGCACCAGCTTGAATTCCCGCCGGAGCTTGGTGACTTCACCTTCCGCGAACGACAGCATCGTTTGGGTCTCCGTGCTCAGAAGCGTGCGCCGAGTTCGATGGAGTGCTGCAGCCCCGGGAATTCATCGCCGGGGCGCAGCGCGCGCTCCGTCTGGAACTGGGCCCGGAAGCGAGTGCCGAGCAGCACGTTGAAGCCGCCCACCAGCGAATGTCCGTCCCCCCGCACCGTGTCGCCGCGAAGCTGCAGGGCCTCCACGCCCGCGACGGGCTGGATGGCCCATTCGTCGCCCACGTGGATGAGGTACTGGGCCAGCAGCATCTGCGCCGTGAAGGGCCCCAGGGGCAGCCGCCCGGAGATGGCCTCGCCGGTGAAGACGAAGCCCGCAAGCTTCAGCTCCGCGTCCGCGGCCACCGCGTGCTTGCGCGCCAGGTCCATGGCTTCGGAGACGTAGGTGCTGACGCCCACGGTGAGCGGCTTGAAGTTGAAGGGCCGCAGGCTCACGCGCGCGGCGGCGTCCTCCTTCAGCCGCACCCCCGCCTCGTCGATGGCCCCCTGGAAGAAGCCCGCGGAGATTTTGAGCCCCCAGACCTGCTTCAGCCGGACCTCGCCCATCAGCCCCATGCGACGGCCGCCCATCTGATGGGTCTCCGTGATGTACTCCTCCACCAGTCCGCGGGCCTGGATGGGCAGGTCCCACGACGACTCCAGCGAGCGCTGAAGGAAGGGCGTCTTGAACTGGCCGCCGTAGAGGCGGAAGCGCTTGCGGTCATCCGCCAGACGCACGAAGGCGTCCTTGAGCATCTGCGAGTCCGCCAGGTCCGCCGTCACTTCGGCTTCCAGGTTGGCCAGCGACGTGCGCACGCCCACGCGTGCGTCCGCGATGGAGAGGTTGCGCTGGTACTGGGTGCGCCCGTCGGCGCGGGCCCGAGCGGACACGCGTCCGATGACGCGGATGGCCTGCGCCCCGCCCTTGGCCTTGTCGTCAATCGCGTCCGGATTCTCGCCCAGCGAGTCGTCCTGCGGCTGACCGGGCCGCTGCTTTGGCTTGCGCTGGTTCGCGTCCTGCTCGGCCTTCGCCCCGTCAGCCGCTCCAGGGAGCGGCTTCACGGAGGGCGGCTGCGCGCCGGGAGACGTCCTCGACGGCGGCGGCAGGGCCTGGGCCATGGCGCCCTCGAGCTGCGCCTGCGTGGCGCCGTCCTCCTCCGGCAGCAACAGCTCCGGAGGCTCCACACCGTCCACCACGCCACCTGAGAGCGGATCATCCTTCACGGTCGCGGCAGCTGCTTCCGCCCGCGGGCCAGGTGTCTTGGCGACAGCCCACGCTGGCATGCCCATCAAGATTGCGACGAGCAGGTTCCGCCTCGTCCGCTCATTCACCCGCCACCCGCCCATGTCCACGCCTCCCCGACCGCCACCGGAGCGCGTCCACTGCAACACGGGTGCCCGTTCGATGAGCGGACGCGGAGGGCTGGGTGGGGTCCGGTTCCGGACGAAAAGCAGGCCTGACGGTGTAGAAAACCCGTGACCAGGCCGTCACGTTGCCGTGACAGGGAACGAAAGTTCCCAATGTCGCGGCAGGCGACCCTGTACGAATGCCCGTCGGTTGGAAGGAGTTACTGGCTGGACGGAGGATCGGCCGGCGGGGTGGGGGGGCTGCCCGCTTCCGGCGTGGAGGGCGCCGCCGGTGGAGGCGGAGTCACCGTTGCCACAGGGGTGGCGCCGGACGACTTCACGCGCCGCAGGACGTTGCGCAGGCCCAGGGCCAGCGCCGTGCCAGCACCCACCAGAACCAATCCCCAGCCCATGCCGCGGGGGAGGGGCGAGCGGGCCACGGAGAAGCGCGCGGTGATCACCTTGAGGTGGGTGCCGCGGTATCGCACCTCCAAATCCCACGGCCCGGGCTCGTCCGGGGTGAACTGGGTGTGCCAGTTGACCCCGTCCCGCGTCAGCGTCTTCGTCTGCTGGGACGGCGACCCGGTGGGGTGGAAGGTGACGGTGAGGGGGCCATCGAATTCGGGGCCCTCGAAGTTGCCTACATGCAACGACACGGAGATGGGCTCACCCTCCGTTGGCATGGCTGGGTGGATGGTCCCCTGGAGCCGCTCCTCCGCGTCGGACCAGCGGAGTTCCAGGACGTCCCCCCGGCGTTCGACGCGAATCTGATCGTTCGCGGGAGCCGCAACCGTGGTAGTTGCAATGAGGAGGCTGGCGAGCAGTACCCACCCGGATTTGAATCCGGGGTGCCTTTGCCTCCGAAGTGGCTGTCCTCTAAGATGCGCTGCCCTGCTGCATTCCACCTGAGCCTGCTCCCCGCCGGCAATGTCCCGGGATGAACCCTCAATCATTCGGGAAATATCAGCTTCTTAAGAAGCTCGCCACGGGCGGCATGGCCGAAGTCTGGCTGGCGCGCCAGACGGGCATTGAGGGGTTCCACAAGAACCTCGTGGTGAAGCGCATCCTCCCGCACCTCGCGGAGGACCGTGAGTTCGTGGAGATGTTCCGGAACGAGGCGCTGATTGCCGCGCGCTTCAATCATCCGAACATCGCCCAGGTCTACGAGTTCGGCGAGGCCAACGGCACCTACTACATCGCCATGGAGTTCATCCACGGCGAGGACCTGGGCCGGGTGATGCGCAAGGCCGCCAGCACGGGCCAGTGGGTGGCCCGGCCGCTGGCCATCCGCATCGTCGCCGCCGCTTGCGAGGGCCTGTTCTACGCCCACAGCCGCACGGATGACGCGGGCCGGCCCCTGCGCGTGGTGCACCGCGACATCTCGCCGCAGAACATCCTGATCAGCTTCGACGGCTCGGTGAAGCTGGTGGACTTCGGCATCGCCAAGGCGGCGGATCAGGCGTCGCTCACGAAGTCGGGCGCCATCAAGGGCAAGTTCGCGTACATGGCGCCGGAGCAGGCCGCCGGCAAGCCGCTGGACGGCCGCGCGGACATCTTCGCCATCGGCCTGGTGCTCTACGAACTGCTCACGGGCGTGCGTCCGTTGAAGCGCGACTCGGAGCTGGCCACGCTGCAGGCCGCCATGGAGTGCGCCATCGCCGCGCCTTCACAGGTGGCGGACGTGCCGGAGGAGATGGACCCGGTGGTGATGCGGGCCATCGCGAAGAACTCGGACGACCGCTACCGGGACGCGCGCCAGTTCCAGATGGCGCTGGAGGAGATTCTCGTCGGGCAGCGCTGGGTGGCCGGCTCGGTGCAGATCTCCGAGCTGATGGAGACGCTCTTCGCCGACCGTCTGGCCGAGGAGAAGGCCCAGGGGCAGGTCGTTCCCGTGGGCGAGGACTCCGCGAACTCCGGCACGCCCATGCCGCCCACGCCGCCGCCGCAGGAGCGTGGCCGCAGCCGCACCTCCGCCGCCGCGGACATGAACTGGGAGGCGCCTCCGGGCGAGGCCTCGGTTCGCGAGCGTCAGCGTGGCGCGTCTTCCCGGACGTCCATGGGGCCCCGTCGCACCTCGGCCGCGGCGCCCGCGGTGGAGCCCGACGAGCAGGGGGAGTGGGAGGCGCCGTCTGGCGTCGATGAGGCCCCTCCGCCGCGCCGGAGCAGGACGTCCGCGGAGCTGCGCCGTCCGTCCAACCCCAACTCCACGCAGATTGCGCGGACGAGCTCCCGTTCGGACCTGAGCCGGACCGGCGTGGGCGAGCCGCCCCCGCCTCGTCGCTCCGCCACGCGCGCCGCGCCCATCGTGGATGATCCAGGGCCGCCGCCTCCGTCCCGCTCGCGCGCGAGCATGGCGGCGGTCGACGAGCGCACCCGGATGGAGGACGAGGAGCTGGACGACGAGCGGACCATGCTCCCTCCGCCGGAGCCCGCGCCGCCGCCCCCTCGCCGCCGGACAGGGATGCAGTCCGGAATCCACCCCTCCGAGGCCCAGCCGCGCCGCCGCACGTCGAGCCGCGCGGAGATGCCGTCGGCCCCGCCGCGTTCGAGGACGTCGAGCGTGGCCCTGGCGCGTTCGCGCGCCGAGGACGCCGAGGTGGACCGGGCGCTGGAGAAGTCCGCGCGGAGCGCTCGCGCGGGTGTGGCCAGGCGCAACATCGCCACGGTCGGGTTCATCGTGGGGCTGGTGGCCGTGGGGTTGGTGTTCCACAAGCCCATCCTCGCGGTGCTCAACAGTCGCGCCTCAGACGGGCAGTCGGTGACGCTGTCGGTCAACACCAACGAGAAGGTGAAGGTCTCGGTGCGCCACACCGAGCGCTGCGGCAGCCAGCAGCCGGTGACGGAGCTGGGGGAGACGCCCCTCGTCAATGCGGCGGGCGCCCATCTCCAGGACACGCTCATCCTGGTGAATGAGCAGCAGGGCATCTACAAGGAGGAGGTCGACACGCTCGCCTTCGGTGAGCCCGGTCAGGCCAAGTCCTTCACCTACGAGTTCCGCCGGGGCCAGCTCCAGCTGACGCTGAAGCCGGACGGTCTGCGCGGCATCTCCGTGAAGCGCAATGGCCAGGACCTGGGGCCCTATCTGGGCAACAAGGGCATGAAGCTCGACCTCATGGAGGGCCGCCACAAGCTGGAGCTGCAGGGCGGGCCGCTGAAGGAGCCCTTCATGTTCGAGGTCGACATCAAGCCCGGCCTCATCAACAAGCAGACCGAAGACTTGTCCGCCTTCGTGGGCTAGCGGCGTGCCGCCCCGTCAGTAGCGGGGCAGGCGGGGGTCCACCTGCCGGGAGTACAAGTCAATGCCGCCTCGCAGCGACACCGCGTCGATGCCCAGCGACATCAGGTAGGCCGCGCCGTCCAGGCTGCGCACGCCATGGTGGCAGTAGACGACCACGGGCCGGCCGCGCAAGGGCTTCAGCTCCTCCGCGCGTTCCTCCAACTCCGGCAGGGGAATCAGCAGCGAGTCCGGCAGGGCCACCCAGGCATTCTCCGAAGCAAAGCGCACGTCGAGCAGGGCGGGGCGGGACTCCGCGGGGCCGGCGAGCAGCTCGGCGA
>NZ_JABXEP010000061.1:0-45904 GCF_013372605.1 Myxococcus sp. AM009 | reverse complement strand
GCCCCACACACCACGACGTGGCCCTTCATCGTCTCGGAGACCACTTCAATCCACTCCTTGTCGTTCTTGTGCCGGGCAAAGAAGAGGTAGGCGAAGCGCACCACGCCGTCCGCCACCAGGACGATGCCCGCGGGTGGAATCACCAGGTTGAGCAACTCCAACAACCAGTCGTCCACGTAGGGCAGCGACGGCTCGCCGTAGAGCAGGAAGTAGGTGTGGTGCAGCGCCTCGCCAAACTTGAGTTGCTCGCCGCCCGGCCCCCGGAACCGCCAGTGGAAGAGCAGCGGCCCGCCCAGGAACAGCACGGCGGACAGCAGCAGCGTGGTGCGAAAGCGCCGCACCAGCGCCCGCAGGTAGCGCAGATTGGCCCGGAAGTGCCGGCGGGACGGCTTCATGGAGGCTCCTCGACTACGACGCCGGGGTGATGCCCGTCTCCGCCGAGCTCCGCGCGCGACGCCGCTCCACCATCCACACCAACAGCACGCCCAGCTCGTAGCAGAGCAGCATGGGGCCCGCCATCAGCGACAGGTTCACCACGTCTCCCGTGGGAGTGATGATGGCCGCCGCGATGAGGCACACCACGAAGGCGTGGCGCTGGTACTTGAAGAGCCAGGACGACTTCACCACGCCCACCACGCCCAGCAAGGCCATGACGAGCGGCAGCTCGAAGATGATGCCAAAGGCCAGGATGAGCAGCAGCACCAGCGAGAGCTGCTCGTGCATGGACAACATGGGCCGCGTCCACCGCGCCGCCTCGTGCGCCGCGTGCGCCGTGGCCAGCTCCTTCTCCAGCCGCCACAGCCCCGCCAGCTCCTCGGTGCGCGCGGGGGCGATGTCCGCCAGCCGGCTCGCCGAGCCGTCCATGGCCACCGCCGCCGCCGCGAAGTCCTTCTTCCCGTAGGCCGTCACGGCCTCCATGCGCTTCTCCACCGCCTGCCGCAGCACGCCACGGGACTGCGCGCCGTAGCCCACCGACGCCGCGTCCAGGAGCCGCCCCAGGCCCTCCAGCCGCCCCGTCATCTCCACGCTGGCGGCGGGCGCGGCCTCCGGCGCGGGCGCCTGCCCCTCGCCCTCCGCGCGCAGCTGGGTGCTCGTCTCCTTCGCGATGCGTCCGGCCTCCTCCACTTCACCCAGGCGCAGGAAGCGCAAGGCGTCGTCCGCGCGCAGCCGGGCCGTGTCCAGGCGCTGCTCCAGCGCGAGCGTCTCCTCCTCGTTGAGGAGGAAGGTGAACATGGAGGGCAGCACCGCGAAGTAGCAGAAGGCGGCGCCGAGGAGGAAGGCGATGGAGCCGAACGCCACGAAGGGCGCGGCGAAGCGGCGCTCCTCCGGATACAGGCCGGGCGAGACGAAGCCCCAGATCTGCATCAGGATGACGGGCGTGGTGAGGAAGATGCCGCAGTACACGCCCACCTTCATCAAGACGTTCAGCTCTTCGATGCCGGACGTGTAGATGAGCGAGCGATTCTCGGGCGGCAGCGCGTCCAGCACCGGCTGCATCAGCAGGCCGAAAATGGGCTTGGCGAAGACGAGCGAAATCGCCCCCAGGACGAGCACCGCGAGGGTGCACCGCACGAGGCGCGAGCGGAGCTCCGTCAGGTGGTCCGACAGGCTCATGCGCAGCTCGGAGTCGGCGCCGGGGTTGATGGGCGGGGGGCTCAGGGCTCAGCTCCGTTTCGGGGCGTTGCGCGCCACCGTCCCCGGGATGGGCGACAGCGTGGGCGAGGTGGCGGAAGAAGCAGCGGGCTCGGGCGACGGCTCGGCGGCGGGCTCCGCGCCCGGCTCCCCCGCCTGCACGTCCGCGGAGGACACCTCGCGAGGCCCCTGCCCGTCCAGCTCCAGCACCTGCGTGGACGACGAGGGCGGAGGGGGCGCCGCATCGGCCGGGGGCGCCGCATCGGCCGGGGGCGCCGCGCCGTCCGTGGCGGGAGGCAGGCTGGCCTCGGGCCCACCCACGGCCTGCGGCGGCTGAGGCGCGAAGCGCGTCCCGGGCCTCACGGGCGCGGTGGGAGGCTCTCCGATTTCCTGGTCCATGGCGTAGAACTCACGCTCCACGACGTTGCGGACCTCATCCGTCTGGCGGCGGAACTCGCGCAGGAACTTGCCGATGCCGCGCGCGAGCTCGGGCAACCGCTGCGGCCCCAGAATGAGCAGCGCGGCCACCAGGATGAACACCATTTCGCCTGCGCCGATGTTGAACATTTTTCCTGACGCGCTCCCCGGAGCAGCCCGGTTTATCGCGCCCCGGGGAGGCAGGCGCAACCGTTCGTCGCGCCAAAGCATCCGCCCGCCACCCGGAATGGGCGGCAGGCAACCCGAAGGCGCCCTTTCATACTACGCGTGAGGATCCGCTCCGGGCGAGAGCGGAACCGCCATTCCTCGCGGGGGAGCGACCGCCAACGCCCGCGCCTGCTCCCGGCTCTGCACCCGCCGCTCCACCACCCACAGCAAGACGGGCAGCAACAGCGTCAAAACCATGGACACTCCAGCCATCTGCGGGATGCCGCCCAGGGTGCCGTCTGGCAGGTCTGTCAGCAGCCGAGCGCTGAGGAAGGCCCCCACGGCGGCGGCCATGTGCTGGACGGCGGACTGGAGGGACATGAACCGCGCGCGCACCGGGTTGTCCGGCACCCGCGACGTCAGCGTGTTGTACGCGACGTTGCGCGTCCCCATGGCGACCATGAAGAGCGTGAAGATGACGGGCACGGGCATCCACCGAGGCAGGTGGACGAAGCCCACGTAGGTGGACAACAGCACCAGCGTGGAGCCCACCGTGCCCACCACGAAGGCGCCGTACCGGTCCACCATGGGCCCCGCCACCCGCAGCGTCGCGAAGCTGGCGATGCCGCCAATGAAGTACGGCAGCCAGAGCAGCTCGCGCGGATAGCCCACGTTCTGCTGCAGATAGGCGGACAGGTTGGGGATGAGGACGAAGCCCGCCATCATCACCAACGCCGTCATCACGTACGACAGCTGGATGTCCCGGTTGCCCAGCAGCTCGAGCACGCCGGCCTGCTGGCGGGGCCCCGCGTCCAGGTGGCCGCGCACGGGGGGCAGGGAGAAGATGGCGCCCAGCACCACCAGCAGGCCCATGGCGGCCACCGCGAAGAAGGGCACGCGCCAGCCGCCGAACTCGGCCAGCTTCAGCGCCATGGGCACCCCCGCCACCGAGGCCACGGAGAAGGCCCCCATCACCGCGCCTAGCGCGCGTCCGCGCCGCTCCACGGGGACCAGGTCCGCGATGATGGACAGCGACAGCGACGTGGCCGGCCCGCCGAAGACGCCCGCCACCACGCGCGCCAGCAGCAGCGTGGACATCCCCGTGGCGAAGCCGCCCGCCGCCGTGGCCACCACCAGGCCCAGCATGGACACCGCCAGCGCCTTGCGCCGGTCGAAGCGGTCCAGGAAGTAACCACCGGCCAGCCCCGCCACGCTGGCGGCCGCCGTGTACGCGCCGCCAATGACGCCGATGTGCGACGACGCGATGCCCAGCCCCTTCGCGAAGTCCGGGCCCAGCGGCATCACCATCACGAAGTCCAGGATGTTGACGAACTGGACCGCGCCGATGAGGGCCACCACGGCGCGCTCGGAGACCTGTCGTTGTGTCGGCATGAAGAGGTGTCTACACCCGGAAGCGGCGAACCTCCGCACGGAGGATTTCCGCCTGCCGCTGGAGGTTGTCGATGGCCTCCTCCAACTGCTTCACGGAGCGTGTCTGGTGCTCGGACACGCCCTTGATGGTCTCCACCGCCTTGAGCACCTGCTCGCTGCCCTTGGTCTGCTCCTTCTGGGCGCGGTTCAGGTGGGTGACCATCTCGTTGATGCTCTCGATGGAGCGGGTAATCTGCTTGCTCCCGTGCGCCTGCTCCTGGCTGCTGCGCTGCACGTGGGCGGTGAGCGCCTTCATCTTCTCCGCGCTCTTCATGATCTGCTCGCCGCCGCGGGCCTGCTCGTTGGAGGCCTTGGAGATCTGCTGCACCGTGTCGCTGATGCGGTGGATGGAGGCCGTCACCTGCTTGCTGCCGCGCGCCTGCTCCACGGTGGCCCGGGCAATGGCCTTCACCATCTGCGTGGACTTCTGGGTGCTGTCGTTGATTTTTCGCAGCGCCCCCTCCGCCTCCCGGCCCAGCTGCACGCCCTCCTCCACGCTGCGCACGCCCTGGTTCATCACCACCACGGCGTTGCGGCTCTCCTCCTGGATGCTGCGGATGAGCTCGGCAATCTCCTTCGTGGACGCGCCGGTGCGCTCGGCCAGGTCCTTGATTTCCTCCGCCACCACCGCGAAGCCCTTGCCGTGCTCCCCCGCCTGCGCGGCGATGATGGCCGCGTTGAGGGCCAGCAGGTTCGTCTGCTCCGCCACGTCGTCGATGACGTTGAGGATGTTGCCAATCTCGGAGATGCGCCGGCCCAGGCTTTCAATGACGCTGGCGGCGCTGCGGCTCGTGTCCTTGATGCGGTCGATGCCGGTGAGCGTCTTGCGCAGCGCCTCCACGCCCGTCTGCGCCTCGTCGAAGACCTGCTCGGACAGGCGGGCCGTCTCCTTCGCGTTGGCCTCCACCTGGCCAATGGCGGCGTCCATCTCACTGATGGCCGAGGACGTCTCCTCCGTGGAGGCGGACAGCTCCTGGATGTTGGTGGCCACCTCCTTGATGGAGAACGTCATCTGTTCGATGGCGCTGGTCGTCTCCTCCACGCTGGCGGCCATGGCCTGGACGTTCTCCGCCACCTCGTCGTTGGTGGCGGCCATCTCCATGATGGAGGAGCTGCTCTCCTCGGCGCTCTGGTAGAGGACCTCCACGTTCTCCGCGATGCCGCGCAGCGAGGCCATCATCTCCACCATGGAGGAGGACGTCTCCTCCACGCGCGCCTGCACCGTGCCCGCGCCGGACGACACCGTGGTGCCGGTGCGGTGAATCTGCTCCACCACGCCCGCCACCACGTCCGACACGCCGCGCACCCGGCCCAGCGTGTCGCGCCAGCTCTGGGCGATGCGGTTGAGCGCCTCGGCGAGCTGGCCCAGCTCGTCCCGCGTCCCCACGTCCACGCGGCCAGTGAGGTCCGCCTCCGCCAGCCGCCGCGCCATGCCCATCATCGCGTCCAGCGGCACCAGGATGAAGGCGCGGGAGATGAAGAAGGCCACCACCAGGAACAGCGCCAGGCCGATGCCGAACGCGAGCATCACGACGCGCTGGAGCTCGGTGACGACCGCGTCCAGCCCGGTGTTGTCGAGCACCAGCAGCACCTGTCCCACCACGCCGCCCGACAGCGTCACCGGGCGCGCCACGGAGCGGTCGCCGTTGGCGAAGCGGAAGCCATTCAGCGGTCGCCCCTGCCGGGCCTTCAGCTCCGCCTGGAACCACGCGGGCGGCTCGGCCGGGTGGGTGGCCAGCACCTGACCCTCGCTGGAGAGGACGGCCAGCACCTTGAAGTCGTCGTCGCCCGCGCGCAGCCGCTCCAGGCTGTCGGGCAGGGCCGCGGCGGGCTGGCTCGTGAGCATGCTGACGGCCTGGCTGGCACGGGCCTCGCCCCGCGTCTGCAGGCGCTGCTCCAGGTGGGCCTCCACGCGCGAGGGTACGACGAAGAAGAGCGTCCCCAGGATGAGGGCGAGGACGAGCGCGAAGGAGCCCAGCAGCAGGCTGCGCAGGCCGGGTTTCTTGAACCGGAGAGCCAAGACGAGGCACTGTAGGAAGGGAAACACCGGCAGGGCAAGAACAGGGCGCCGGCGCGGCCTGTCCCCCAGGGGTGCTGACTTCCCGTCTGGCGGATGCGTAAGGTCTCCTTGATGTCCTCCACCCTGCTCCTGACGGATCCGCTCTTCTTCCAGCACGACCCCGGGCAGGGCCACCCGGAGTCGCCCTCCCGGCTGCGCCGCATCCTCGGGGTGCTGGCCAGCGCGCCGGTGAAGGGCACGGTGATGACCGCCCCGCGCTCCGCCACGGAGGCGGAGCTGGCGGCGGTCCACACGCCGGAGCTGCTGGCGTACCTCGCGAGCCTGAGCGGGCACGTCTCGCAGCTGGACCCGGACACCCACGTGTCGCCGGACAGCATCGACGCGGCCCGGCTGGCGGCGGGCGCCTCCGTGCAGGCGGTGGAGGCGGTGATGAAGGGCGAGGCCCGCAACGCCTTCGCGCTGGTGCGCCCGCCCGGGCACCACGCCGAGCCCGACAAGGCCATGGGCTTCTGTCTGTACAACAACGCGGCCATCGCCGCGGAGGCGGGCCGGAGGCTGGGCGCCGAGCGCGTGCTGGTGCTCGACTGGGACGTGCACCACGGCAACGGGACGCAGGCGGCGTTCTGGTCGCGCCGGGACGTCATGTACCAGTCGGTGCACCAGTTCCCCTACTACCCGGGCACTGGCGCGGCCCAGGAGACGGGCAAGGGCGAGGGCGAGGGCTACACCGTCAACGTGGGCCTGCCGGGCGGCAACTCGGACGCGGACTACGGGATGATTTTCGAGGAGCTGCTGCTGCCCGTGGCGGAGGCGTACCGGCCCCAGCTCATCCTCGTCTCCGCGGGCTTCGACTCGCACCAGCACGACCCGATTGGCGGCATGGACGTCAGCGAGCGCGGGTTCGCGGCCATGTGCTCGGCGATGAAGGCCCTGGCCGACAGCGTGTGCCAGGGCCGGCTGGTCCTGCTGCTGGAGGGCGGCTACTCGCTGGAGGGCCTGTCCCAGTCCGTGCATGCCTGCGTGGAGGTGCTCGCCGGGCGCAAGGACGGCTTCCCCACCGGGGACACCCACGCGGACGCGAAGCACGCGCTGCGGGTGAGCCGCGAGGCGCTGCGGCCGTACTGGCCTCGCGTGTAGAGCGTTGGCTGGATGGCGCGCCGCGTCTCGCGCCGCTGTTCTTCCCCTGGCAACCGTGCGAGAAGCCCGGCAGCACACGGGAGGACTGCATGGTGGAGCTGAACTACCGGACGGCGTTGGTGACGGGTGCATCCAGCGGCCTGGGACGCGGGCTGGCGCTGTGGCTCGCCAAGCGGGGCGTCCGCGTGTTCGCCGCCGGGCGCCGCCTGCCGCAGCTCCAGGCCCTGCGGGACGAGGCCCAGGCGGCCGGCGTCACCGTGGAGCCCGTGGCGCTGGACGTCACCCAGGCGGACGCCACGCTGGAGCGCATCCGCGCGCTGGACGCGGAGGCGGGCGGGCTGGACCTGGTGGTGGCCAACGCGGGCGTGGGCGGCACGACGAACGCGAAGCGCCTCCCATGGGAGCGCGTGCGCGGCATCATCGACACCAACGTCACCGGCGCCGCCGCCACGCTGAGCGCCGTGCTGCCCCAGATGGTGGAGCGCCAGCGCGGGCACCTGGTGGGCGTCTCCAGCCTCGCGGGCTTCCGCGGGCTGGCCGGCCACGCGGCCTACTCCGCGTCCAAGGCCTTCCTGTCCACCTTCATGGAGAGCCTGCGCGTGGACCTGCGCGGCACCGGCGTGCGCGTCACCTGCATCTATCCCGGCTTCGTGAAGAGCGAGCTGACGGCCAACAACAGCTTCCCCATGCCCTTCCTCATGGAGACGCATGACGCGGTGGAGCTGATGGGCAAGGGCATCGTCCGGGGCGACGCGGAGGTGTCCTTCCCCTGGCAGCTCGCGGTGCCCACGCGCCTGGCGAAGGTGCTGCCCAACCCCCTCTTCGACGCGGCCGCGCGGCGGCTGCGCTGACCTTCCCCTTCCCACGGAGACGCCCGGTGACGACGCCACAGCCCTTCGCCCACCGCTTCAGCCTGCTGGCCGAGCAGCGCTCGCCGTTCTGCCTTGGCATTGACCCGTCGAGAGACTTGCTGACGCGCTGGGGCCTGCCCGACAACGCCCAGGGCCTGCGCGACTTCTGCGAGCGCGTGGCCGACGCGGCGAGGAGCGCCGTCGCCGTGGTGAAGCCGCAGAGCGCCTTCTTCGAGCGCCACGGCCCCGCGGGCCTCCAGGTCCTCCAGGAGCTGCTGCGCCGCTTCAAGGCCGTGGGCACCCTCACGCTGCTGGACGTGAAGCGCGGCGACATCGGCTCCACCATGGAGGCCTACGCCGAGACAGTCTTCGGCGAGGGCAGCGCCTACGAAGCGGACGCGGCCACCTTCACCGCCTACCTGGGCCTGGGCGCGCTGCGGAAGACGCTGGAGCGGGCGCGCGCGTCCGGCGCCGCCGCCTTCGTGGTGGTGCGCTCCTCCAACCCGGAGGGCAGCTCACTCCAGACGTCGCGCGGCGAGGACGGCCGCACCGTGGCGGAGGCCCTGGCGGACGGCTTGCGCGCCTTCAACGAACAGCCCGGCCAGGACGCGGCGCCGGTGGCGGGCGCCGTCATGGGCGCCACCCTCCCCGGCTCGGACCGCGGCGTCATCGAGCGGCTGGGCGGCGCGCTGCTGCTCACGCCCGGCATCGGCGCGCAGGGCGCGGGCTTCGACGACTTGAAGCGCCTGTTCGCCGGGCGCGAGGCGCAGGTCATCCCCACCGCCACGCGCTCGGTGCTGGAGGCGGGGCCGGACACCGCCGCCCTGCGCCAGGCGCTGGAGCGGCACCTGGCGCCGGCGCGCGCCTTCCGCGCTACTGCGCGCCCATCATGAACTGGTCGACGTCGACCGTGTTCTTGTCGGGCACCGCGTCCTTCGGCTCGGTGCCCTTCTTGAAGAACATCAGCTCCGAATCCCTGGCGCCCGCGGGGGCAATCTTCCCCGTCTTCCTGTCGATGTGGAGCCGCACCAGGTTCATGGACTGCCACGGGTAGAACTCGGACTGCGTCCGGTCCCCCAGCGCGCGCTTCATGTAGTTGAGCCAGATGGGGAGCGCGGCGCGGCCGCCCGTCTCGTAGCGGCCCAGCGGATGCGGGTTCAAGTCGTAGCCCACCCACGCCACCGTCACCAGGTCGCGGGTGTAGCCGGCGAACCAGGCGTCGAAGGAGTCGTTGGTGGTGCCCGTCTTCCCCGCCGCCGGCTTGCCCAGGCGCTGCGCCGGGCCACCGGTGCCCTGGAGCACCACGCCGCGCAGCAGGTGCGTGAGGATGAAGCCGGCCTCCGGGCTCATCACCTGCTCGCCCGGCTCGAAGAGGCGCGCGTAGCCAGCGGCCACGCGGTCCTGCAGGGGCGCCCACGCGTCGTCGAAGGCCGTGTGGTCCTCCAGCGTGCGGCCCCAGCGGTCCTCAATCTTGCGGATGAAGTACGTGGGCTTCTTGCGGCCGTAGCGGTTGAAGGTGGCGTAGGCGTTGGCCAGGTCCACCGGGTACACGCACGAGGAGCCGAGCGCCGCGGAGAAGTCCATGTTCATGGGCGTGGTGATGCCGAGCTTCGTGCTCCACGCGGCCATGTTCTTCACGCCCACCGCGCCGAACGTCTTCACCGCGGGCACGTTCAGCGAGTTGACCAGCGAGGTGCGCAGCAGCACCTCGCCCTCGAACTTGTCGCTGTAGTTGGCCGGCTTCCACGACACCTTGGTGTCCGGGTCGTGCTCGACGATGGGCGAGTCCACCAGCACGGTGGCCTCCGTCCAGTCCAGCTGCTCCAGCGCCGCCGAGTACACGAAGGGCTTGAAGGAGCTGCCCGGCTGGCGGCACGCCTGGAAGGCGCGGTTGAACTCGTTGTCGTCGAAGTCGTAGCCGCCCACCATCGCGGTGAGGTACTGGCGGTGGGGGTCGATGGAGACGAGCGCGCTCTGCGCCTCGGGCGTCTGCTCCAGGCGGAAGAGCTTCACGCCCTCGCTGGGGATTTCGTCCGCGAGCTTCTTGTCCCACTGCTCCTTGTCGTCCGTCAGGTCCTTCTTCGTGACGTGGCGCACCACGACGACGTCGCCCTCGGAGATGGCCCGCTTCACCGAGGAGATCATCATCGCCGGGTAGTAGCCCTCCGGGTTCACCTTGCGCGCCCAGCGCATGCCCAGCAGCGGCAGCCGGCCGGCGTGCCCGCCCACCTGCACGTCCGCGCCCTTGCCGTCCCCGTCAATGGACGTGACGACGGCGACGTAGAGCCGGTTCTCCACCAACTCCTGTGCGCCCATGAGCTTCTTCGAGCGGTCGATGAAGGCGCGGATGGCCTCCTTCGACGCGAGCTGCTCCACCGGGCCGCGCCAGCCCTGGCGCTTGTCCACCGACAGCAGGCCGTGGAGCACGGCGTCCTGCGCGGCGCGCTGGCGCTCGCTGTCCATGGTGGTGAAGACCTTGAGGCCGGCCTTGAGCAGCACGGGGTTGCCGTACCGGTCCACCACGTCCTTGCGCACCTGCTCCACGAAGTACGGCGCGAACTCGTGGAACACGTCCTCCACCGGGTACACCTTCACCTCTTCGGCGTTGGCGGTGTCGTGCTCCTCCTGCGAAATCATGCCCTCCACCAGCATGCGGCGCAGCACGTAGGAGCGGCGCTTGCGGGCCGCCTCCGGGCGCAGGAAGGGCGAGTACCGGCTGGGCGCCTGCGGGAGGCCCGCGATGAGCGTCATCTCGCCCAGGGTCAGGTCGCGCACGTCCTTGCGGTAGTAGTTCTCCGCCGCGCTCTGCACGCCGTAGCTGTGGTGCCCGAGGAAGACGTTGTTGAGGTAGAGGTAGAGAATCTCCTCCTTCGTCAGCGACTCCTCCAGGCGCCGGGCGAGGATGGCCTCGCGAATCTTGCGGGTAATCGTCTTCGCGGTGGCGGACTTGTAGCCCTCCGCGGAGATGAGCACCGCCTTCGCGGTCTGCTGCGTCAGCGTGGAGCCACCCTGGATGCCGCCCGAGCGCAGGCCCAGCTTCGAGCCCACCGTCTTGAAGCCGGCGCGCGCGGTGCCCAGCACGTCCACGCCGAAGTGGTCGAAGAAGCTGGAGTCCTCCGACGCGATGAAGGCCTGCACCAGGCGCTTCGGAATCCGCGCGTAGGGCACCACCTTGCGGCGCTCCTCGTAGAACTCGCCGGCGAGCACCGCGTCATCCGTGTAGACCTCGGTGACGATGGGCGGCCAGTACTCGTCCACCTTGGGGATGGCGGGCAGTCCCTCCGCGTACACATAGTACACGGTCGTCACGGCAATCACGGCGGCCGTGGCCCCCGTCAGCGCCAGCCATCCCGCGGTCTTCAGGAGGAACTTCCACCAGCGCTTGGAGGGGACGCCGTCGAGCACCAGCTTCGAGCGGCTGCGGTCAGCGGATTTAGGGTCGGACATACGCGTTTCTTTTGTGCCTCGCGGGCGTCAGGGCACCAATGCGGCCCGCTTGAGCACATCTCGGAGCTCGACGGCGAGGGGGGCCTCGACGACCACCTTCGCGCCGCCTTCGGGATGCGGGAATTCGATGCGCTCGGCGTGCAGGAACAACCTTTTGAGCCCCCAGCGCGCCCGCACGTCGCGGTTGAAGGCGAAGTCACCGTACTTCCTGTCCCCAGCCACCGGATGTCCGATGGCGGCCAGATGCCTTCTTATCTGATGCGTGCGCCCGGTCTCGATGGCGCAGGACAGGAGCGCCGCCTCGCCCGACTGCTTCACGACCTTCCACCGGGTGACGGCCGCCTGCATGTTCACCCCCCGACGGGCCTTGGACTCGGCCGTCTGTTGGTGTTCCGACAAGGGCAGGTCGATGACCCCGGAGTCCCGTGGCATCTTCCCCTTCACCAGGGTGAGGTAGCGCTTGCGGGACAGGCCGTGGGTGAAGACCTCGGTGAAGTGCACCATGGCCGGGCGCCGCTTGGCCACCAGGATGACGCCGGAGGTCTCCCGGTCCAGCCGGTGTGCGGGCGAGGCCGCGAAGTCGTTGCGGACGGCCTTGGGCCCCAGGTACGCGCGCACGTAGTCCACCAGCGTCCCGCCGGTGATGCCGCTGCCGGTATGGACGGCCATTCCGCTGGGCTTGTCCACGGCCATGAGCCAGTCGTCCTCTCGAAGGATGACCAACCGGCTGGGGTCCACCGGTGGCGGAGGCGGGTCCACTTTCGGACGTTCCGCGCCCACGAGCTGCTGCTCGTCGCCGCGGATGGTGAGCACGTCTCCTTCGGACAGCAACTGCTCGGGTTGCGCACGCTTCCCGTTCACCCGCACCTTCTTGGTGCGAATCATCTTGAAGAGGTGGCTCACCGGAACATTGGGGAGCCGTTTGCGCAGGTGCTTGTCCAGCCGCATCCCGGCGGTGTCGGCTTCGATTCGGTACTCGATCATTTGTGCTGGCGCACGGACCAGACCATACGAATAATCCCGGGTCCATGGCGAAAGCCCCCAGTATCGAGAAGCTTCTCCAGAGTGGCTCGGCGGAATGGAACCGGATGCGCAAGTCCGGCCAGGTCGCCACCGACCATACCGGCGCCACCTTCACTCAACTGTTCTCCGCCAACACGGACCTGTCCGGGCTGGGCCTCATCGGCTCGGAATGGGACCGGTGCGACCTGTCCAAGGTCAACTTCCGGGACGCGGACCTTTCCAATGCCTACTTCCACGGCGGCCGGCTCCAGGACTGCGACTTCCGGGGTGCGAACCTGGAAGGCGCGACGTTCGAAAAGCTGAAGCTGCTGCGGTGCGACTTCACGGGCGCCAAGGGGCTCGACGACGTCGAGCTCGACGATGTGGACATGGACCGCGTCGTCGGTCTGGACGGCGAGGAGGCCCCGCCGCCTCCGCCGCCACCCGCCCAGGGCATCACCGCCTTCACCCGTGAGCAAAGGGAGAAGGCGCTGGGCGCACAGGCGGCCACCCTGCTCCAGGGCGAGCCCGCCGGCGACGAGCTCCCGCCGTTCCGGCCCCAGGACCCTCCCGGCTCGCTCTTCTTCCGGGCGCTGAAGCGGATGGGCGTGCCCCCGCTGTGGGTGCTGGACGTGCCCGGCCTGCGCCCGCTCCTGCCGCAGCGGCTGCCTCCGGGCAGCTCGCTGGAGACGCTCTACCGCGAGGCGGTGAAGACGCGGCTGGAGAACAAGAAGCCCGCGGCGGACCCGGCGGTGGTGGACCGCGCGCAGAAGGCGCTCCGCATGGGCGCCAAGGACGCCCCGGTGGCGGCCATGTACCTGCGCGAGGTGGGCGTGCTGCCCCTGTTCCGCTTCTCCGCGGCCCAGGTGCTGAAGGGTGCGCTGCGGGAAGAGGTGGAGGTGGATGACCTGACGGGCGCCATCGACCCGCGCACCACGGGCGCGCTGCTGGAGCTGCGCTTGACGCACGAAGTCGTGGAGCACCTGCAGGAGGCGCGGCGCCGGCTGGCGGCCACGCAGCTCTACACGTCGCTGCTGGAGGCGGGCTTCAACCCGGAGAACAACTGGGACGAGGCGCTGGAGTCGAGCGACGCGTCGCTGGAGCTGGCGCATCTGGCCACGGGTGAGGACCGCAATGCCCTGCTGGAGGGCTTCCAGGTCTTCGCGGCGCTGCCGGACGAGGCCCGGCTGCGGCGGCTGGCCTACCTGGCCGAGTCCGTCACCCACCTGGAGCTGGTGAGCCGGCTGCCGGAGGGCATGGAGCCGTCGTGGCTCACCGGCCCCGAGACGCGCGAGTGCCACGAGCGGGAGATGACGTACGTCCAGTCGCTGAAGGCGGAGGAGATTCCGTCCAAGGTGGCGGCGCTGGCGAAGGAGGAGCTGGGCGTTCCCGAGGGTGAGGTTCCCGAGGAGAGCGACGGCGACCTCTTCGTCCACCTGCGCTGTGACGTGTGCGGCAAGGAGAAGCTCATCGTCCAATCACCGGAGGAGTAGCCGTCCGGTGCAGGTCGAGGCCCGCGGGGCCGCGGGGTCCGGGAGATGCTCCTGGACCTGGCGGCCCCGTGGTGTTCCTGGCGCGAGGGCTCGCGGCGCTACGCGCCGGACGAAGGCAGCACGTACGTCACGGGCCTGGGCAGCACCGCCCTCACGGTGTCCCCCGCGCGGATGATGCCGGGGCGCTCCACCCAGGCCACCAGTCCCCGGCGCTGCCACGCCGCCTTCACGAAGCGGCTCGCCAGCTTCTGCACGTCCGGATGATGCGCCTCGATGACGCGCCCCGGGCCCGTGCAGGGCTCGTTCTCCCCCTCCACCACCAGCGTCGCGTCCTCGGGGAAGAACAGCCGCGTGCCCGGAGGCAGGTGCGTCAGCCGCGGCACGCCCGCCACTTCCAGGTTCGCGCCCAGCCAGGACGCCAGCACGCGCGGAATGCCCAACGTCTCCGCGACCTGCGCCAGCTCCTCGCTCGACACCAGGGAGAGCTGCCGCGTGTTGCGGATGGGCGTCCCCTTGGGGAACCACGGTGTGCGCACGTCCGCCGCGCGCGTCAGGCCCGCGTGGCGGTCGCCCTCCAGGCCCTCGAAGGACACCCGCGCCTCGGGCAGCTCCTTCGTGACGAAGCTCTTGCGCTCGGTACACACGAGGACGCGCTCGATGCGTCCTTCACACTGCGGCGTCTTGCGGGCCATCGCCGTCTTTCTATCGAACCCTGCCTCCCGCCGCCTCTCAGAACAACCCGAGCTGCTGCGGCTTCCCACCCAGCGGGCGCGCGTCCATCCCCGCGTCGCGCAGCGCCTGCGCCAGCTCCTCCGCGAAGCCATGGCACGTCAGCACCTCCCGCGCCCCCGTGGACTTCGCGTAGGACACCAGCCCGGGGAAGTCCGCGTGGTCCGACAGCGGGAAGGCCACGTCCGCGCCGTACCGCCGCACCGCGCCCCGGTCCACCGCCCACCCCGTCAGCACCGCCGTCGCCCGAGGCCACAGCGGCGCCAGCGCCCCACCCCGCGCATGGTGTGGCGGGAAGAAGAGCACCTCACCCGGCTCCACCTTCCCGTCGTAGCAGCGCAGATTTTCAATCGGCACGCCCAGCTCCGCGTAGAGCCGCGCCACCTCGTAGATGGAGGAGTGCGCCACCAGCGGGAAGCCGCGCCCCGCCAGGTGCTTCATCGCCTCCTGGCTCTTGCCCAGCGGATAGCCCAGCAGCACCGGCACCGCGCCGCGCTCCAGCTGCATCCGCAGCCACGCCTCCACCTGCCCCAGCACCTCCGGACGCGGCGGGAAGCGGTAGCGCGGATGCCCGAAGGTGGACTCGATGACGAGCGTGTCGCACTCCGCCACCTCCGTCGCCTCGGCGGTGAGCGACGGCGCCACGTTGAGGTCCCCGGTGTAGACGATGCGGCGCCCATCCGGCCGCGTCACGCGGAGCTGCGCGCTGCCCAGGATGTGCCCCGCCGGTAGCAGCTCCAGCAGCAGCGGCCCCAGCTCGAAGGGCTGCCGGAAGGGCACCTCGCGCGGCTCACGCACCGGCCCCAGGCGATGCGTCATGAAGCGCAGCGTCGCCGCCGTGGCGATGGTGCTCTCGTGCCGGGCGATGTGGTCCGAATGCCCATGACTCACGAAGCACAATGGCGACTTGCGCTTCGCATCCAGGGACAGGGAGGTGCCCGTCAGGTGCATCCCGTTTCGCCGCAGCTCCACACTCATGGGAAGGGCCCCGGGTATAGCGCGTCCACCCGCCGGAGGCCGCCTCCTCTTCACCGCCCTGCCCGCCCGGCTGGTGGACAGGCCGCGAATGGCCCCACGCAGGCCCTGCGGCGGGGCCGCTACCGCGCTGGCGCCCTCGCGCGCCACCACACCCAGGCCGCCGCGCCCACCTCCGACATCAACACGCCCGACAGGATGAGCGCGCCGCCCAGCCACTCGCGAGGCCCGAGCGTCTCGTAGCCCAGCAGCACCGAGTACAGCGCGGCGAACACCGACTCCAGCGAGTAGATGAGCGCCGCGCGCACCGCCGTGGTGCGCGCCTGTCCCCACGTCTGGACGCTGATGGCCAGCGCGCTGGCGAACACGCCGCAGATGAGCACCGCCCCCACGAAGGACGAGTGCCACGCCACGCGCCGCTCCACGAAGGGCAGGCACAGCGCGGACAGCAGCGCCACCGTCCAGAGCTGCACCGCCACCAGCCCCATGACGCCCTGCTTCGGCGCATGCCGCTCCGTCATGAGGATGTGGCACGCGTAGGCCACCGCGCACCCCAGCGACAGCACGTCTCCGGACGACAGGCCACCACTGCCCAGCCCCACGTCCGGCTGCGTGAAGAAGAAGAGCCCCACCGCCGCCATGCCCACGCCCAGGAGCGAGGTGAACTTCGGCGCCTTCCGGTAGAGCACCAGCGACAGCAGCGGCACCAGCAGCACGCACAGCCCGGTGATGAACGCCGAGCGCGAAGGCGTGGTGGTGGTGAGCCCCACCGTCTGCAGGGAGAAGCCCAGGAAGAGGAAGGTCCCCAGCATCGTGCCGCTGCGCAGGTTGCGCGCCGTCAGCACCTGTCGTCCCGCCAGGGCGCTCAGCACCACCGCGCCCACGAGGAAGCGCAGCGTGAGGAAGCTGAACGGGTCTGCGTGCCCGAGCGCGTCCTTCACCACCACGAAGGTGATGCCCCAGAACGAAGTGATGAGCGCCAGCGCCCCATCCGCGCGGAGCCGCTGCGACCGCGACGGAGGCTCCGTGGCGCCCCCCAGCATGTCGGACGTCGAGGTGCTCATGTCGCGAGGGTCCACCGGAGAGGATGACGCCAGGCTCGCCAGGTGACGTCACGGCGGCCACGGCCGCGGGCTTTCTGACGCAGCCTGGGCGGCCGCGCAACTCTCCGAGCGCGCGCCTACAGGGTGCGCTCGACGACGACCAGCCGCTTGGAGCGGCCCGTGGCATCCCAGGCCGCGTTGGCCTGCTGGGTCAACGTGGCGTCCGCTCGCCGGAACGCCAGCCGCTCGAAGGTGCGCAGCGACGCCGTGTTGTCCTCGTCCACGTCCGCGAAGACGTGCGACTGCCCCTGCCGCCGGGCCTCGTCCATCAGGCACTCCAGCAGCCCCGTGGCCACGCCCATGCGCCGCACGCGGGGCGCCACCACCAGGGAGCGCACCCAGACGCCCTCCAGCTGCAAGCCCTCCTGCCGGTAGGAGTCCAACCAGGCGAAGCCGTGCATCCGTCCCTGCGCGTCGAAGGCGCCCGCCGCGGCCCCCCGGCGCCCCGCGTCCGGCAGGCCCCAGCGCTCGCGGAGCTGACGGCGCAAGAAGCCCGGAGAGACCACCAGCCGCTCACTGGCATAGGCCAGGAGCGGGTCCAGGTCGCCGGCCGTCAGGAGCCGCACCTCCAGCGGCCCCACCAGGCGGTGACGAAGCGGCAGCGACCATCCGGAGAAGAGGAAGTCCCACACGCCCCGAGACACTAGCCGGGTCCGGGGCCAGGCCCACGCCGTGGACGCGGCCTGCTGCGCCAGCCGCAGCGCCGGGCGCAGCGGCCTGGGCAGTGGAACCACCCAGCGCCCCCTGCGGATGGCCACCACCCGGCCCAGCGTCACGCCGCCCGGAGCGTCCTGAGGCCCCAGCAGCGAGGCCGTCCGCCATGGCCGCGTGGACACCACCACGTGCGCCACCAGCTCGCGCCCCTGCCGCATCAGCGCGACGTCCCCGGCCGCCAGCGAGCCCGGGCCACAGCGCATCACCCGCACCGAGTCCCCGGCCCGCAGCAGCGGAAACAGGCTTCGCCCCGCGCCCCGCACCCACAGCCGGTGCCCCGGAGGCAATGCCTCCAGCACGTCCAACAACACCTCTGCGGAGGAGGCTCGCGAAGGCACACGCGAAATCTACCTGTTGCCCGGTACACACACCAACCGCTGGCGGTGCCGGACGGCCTCCGCGCGTTCCCCGGGAGCCCCGGGAGCGAATAAGAGGAGGCCGCGCGCGAAGCGAGAGGAGGTGGCCATGGACACGACACGGGAAGGTTCAATGGCGCCCCGGCCCGGCTGGTGGAGCCGCCACTGGCGCTGGGTCCTTCCGCTGGGGTGCCTGGGGCTGCTCGCCTCGTGCGTCGGCCTGGGCGTGCTGGCCACGTACCTGGGCTTCTCCTCCCTGGGCCAGTCCGACGCGCACCGGGAAGCGGTGGCCATCGCCAGCGGCGACGCGAAGGTGCGGCGCGCGCTGGGGACGCCCTTTGAGAGTGGCCTGCCCCGGCGCAGCTCCGTGCAGAGCCGCAACGGTGTCTCTCGCGCGCAGTTCTCCCTCCCGCTCGAGGGGCCCGACGGCAAGGGCACGCTGCACGCGCAGGGCGAGAAACGCGGAGACGGGCCCTGGCAGTTCAACAACCTCATCGTCGCCCTGAGCGACGGCACGCTCATCGACCTGCTCCGCGCCGAACCGCTCAAGCGCCCCGAGCTGCCACTGCCCGCCGAACCGCCCTACGCGGACCAGGTCCCTGAGCCCGGAGAAGTGGCGCCGCGCGACGCGGGCCGCGACATCGAGCTGTGAGGTGGAAATGCGAAGGGGCGGCGCGGGGAAGCCCCCACGTCGCCCCTCGCTTCGTGTTTCAGGACACGTCCGTGCCCTTCGGCGCTACTTCAGCTTCGCCAGCTCCGCGCGCAGCTCGGGCAGCACCTTGAAGAGGTCCGCCACCATGCCGTAGTCCGCCACCTGGAAGATGGGGGCCTCGGGGTCCTTGTTGATGGCGACGATGGTCTTCGAGCTCTTCATGCCCGCCAGGTGCTGGATGGCGCCGCTGATGCCCGCCGCGATGTAGAGCGACGGCGCCACCACCTTGCCCGTCTGGCCGACCTGCAAGTCATTGGGAACCCAACCCGCGTCGCACACCGCGCGGGACGCGCCCACCGCGGCGCCCAGGTCGTCCGCCAGGCCCTCAATCTCCTTGAAGTCGCCCTTGGTGCCGCGGCCACCGGAGACGACGACGCGCGCCTCGGTCAGCTCGGGCCGCGCGCTCTTCACTTCCTTGAAGTCGACGAACTTCGTCTTGGAGGCCTCGACCTTCGGGCTGAAGGTCTTCACCTCGGCGGCGCCCTGACCGCCAGCGGCGGCGGGGAACTCGGTGGCGCGCAGGGTGAGCACCTTCACCGGCGTGGTGAGCTTCACGTCGGCGAAGACGTTGCCGGCCCACATGGGACGGGTGAAGGTGAGGTCCGCGCCGCTGCCGTTGATGGCCATGACGTCGGTGGCCATGGCGGCGCGCAGGCGGCCGGCCACGCGGGGCAGCAGGTCCTTGCCCTGCGCGGTGGACGCCATGCCGATGTAGTCCGCCTTCAGCTCCTGGGCCAGGGCGGCGATGGCGGGCGCGTAGGTCTCCGCGAGGTAGTGCTCCAGCTCGGCGGCGGCGCCCAGGTGCACGGCCTTCGCGCCGTAACCCTTGAGCTCGTCAGCGACCTTCGCGGGGTCCTTGCCCACCAGGGCGAGGTGCAGCTCACCACCGGCCTTCTCCGCGAGCTGCTTGCCGGCGGAGATGGCGTTGAGGGTGGCCTTGCGGAGGTTCCCGTCCGGCTGCTGCTCGGCGACAATGAGAACGATTGGCATTTGGATGACTCCGTAGAGAGTGTGCGGAAGGGCCGCTCAGACGACCTTCGCCTCGTTGTGCAGCTTCTCGACCAGGGCAGGGACGTCCGCGACCTTGATGCCGGCCTTGCGCGCCGGGGGCGCGGACATCTTCAGCACCTGGATGGCGGGGGTGACGTCCACGCTCAGCTTGGCAGGCGTCAGCTCTTCAATGGGCTTGCTCTTCGCCTTCATGATGCCCGGGAGGCTGGCGTAGCGCGGCTGGTTGAGGCGCAGGTCCGTGGTGACGACGGCGGGCAGCTGGCACTCCACCGTGGCGAGCCCGTTGTCGACCTCGCGAATCACCTGCACGCTCTTCTTGTCGGCGGAGACGACGATGGCGGGGACCTTGTTCTTCTCCTGCTCGCTCTCCATGGACTCCACCTTGGAGGCGAACGTGGCCTGGCCCCAGCCGAGGAACTCGGCGAGGTACTGGCCCACCTGGTTCTGGTCATCGTCGATGGACTGCTTGCCGAGGATGACGAGGTCCGGCTGCTCCTTCTCCACGACCTTCTGGAGCAGGGCCGCGATGCCGAGCTGGTCCACCGGGCCGGTGTGGTTCACCCACACGGCGCGGTGCGCGCCCATGGCCAGGGCGTGCCGGAGCTGCTCCTGCACCTCCTTGCCACCGACGGACACCACCACGACTTCGCCCTGGTGCTTCGCGACGAGCCGGAGTCCTTCTTCGACGCCGATTTCATCGAAGGGGTTGATCTTGTACTTCAGCCCCTCCTGAACGATGCCCGAGCCATCCGGCTTGACCTTGATCTTCGACTCGGGGTCTTCCACGCGCTTGGCGGTGACGAGGATCTTCACGGCGGTGCTTCTCCTTACGGGGAGGAGTTTGGAATCTGGAAAAAACGGTCTGGGTTAATAGGCATTGGCGCGTCGCGGCGGCAATGGGAAACGGCCGGCGGACGCGGTGCCGCGGCGCTACTTGAACAGTTCCCGCGCGATGACGAGCCGCTGGACCTGGCTGGTGCCCTCGTAGACCTGGATGAGCTTGGCGTCGCGCATCAGCTTCTCCACGGGGTACTCCTTGATGTAGCCGTAGCCGCCGTACACCTGCACGGCGTCGGTGGCGACCTTCATGGCCATGTCCGCGGCGAAGCACTTGGCGTAGCTGGACTGGAGGGAGTTGCGCTTGCCCTCGTCCAGCAGCCACGCGCTCTCATAGGTGAGCATGCGCGCCGCGTGGGTGTTCATGGCCATGTCGGCGATCATGAACTGGATGGCCTGGTGCTCGATGATGGGCTTGCCGAAGGTGCGGCGCTGGGTGGAGTACTCCATGGAGTGCTCCAGCGCGGCGCGGGCGATGCCCACGGAGAACATGGCCGTCAGGGGGCGGCTGTTGTCCAGCGTGGCCATGGCGATGGCGAAGCCCTGCCCCTCTTCACCAATGCGGTTGGCCACCGGGACGCGCACGTCCTCGAACGTCAGCGACACCGTCTCGCTGGCGCGCTGGCCCATCTTGTTCTCGTGCTTGCTGACAGACAGCCCCTCGGGGCGGCCCTCCACCACGAAGCAGGTGATGCCCTTGTGCTTCCTGCCCTTGTCCACCGAGGCGAACACCGTGTACTGGCTCGCCTGGCCGCCGTTGGTGATGAAGCACTTGGCGCCGTTGAGGACGTAGTGGTCTCCGTCCAGCCGCGCCGTGGTCTGCATGTTGGCCACGTCACTGCCGGCCTCGGGCTCCGTGAGGCAGAACGAGGAGAACTTCAGCTTCTCCGTGAAGGGCGTGAGCAGCCGCTTCTTCTGCTCGTCCGTCGCGTGGAGGATGATGGGGAGGTTGGCCAGGTCATTGGCGATGATGGACGTCGCCACGCCCGCACAGCCCCAGCTCAGCTCCTCGGCGACCAGGGTCTGCTCCAGGTGCGACAGGCCCACGCCACCGTACTCGGTGGGGATCGCCATGTTGAGCAGCCCCAGCTCCCACGCGGTCGTCAGCAAATCGAGTGGGAAGGTGGCCGTCTCGTCGTAGTGGGCGGCCTTCGGACGCACGACTTCGCGGGCGAACTTGCGGGCCGCATCCTGCAGCGCGCGCTGGGCGTCGGTGAGCTGGAATTCCATGGGGACCTCGTGACAGGTTCGGCTCGTTGACTCGGGAGTCAACGAATACATGCCGCGGCGCGAAATCGCCAGTCCAACCCACCGGGAAGCGGAGGAGGACCGGGTCCATTTTCTCAAAAAAACAGGCCCCAACCCCGCACGGGGATTGGAGCCCAGGAAGCTGCTTAAAGTCCGTATTTCCCGAGGAACTACTGGGCTGCGGGCGGCTTGGTGGCCTTGGGGACCTTCTCCCAGTCGGCCAGGAACTTCTTGATGCCGGCGTCGGTGAGCGGGTGGTTCGCCAGCTGGGTGATGACGTTGTAGGGCAGCGTGGCCACGTCCGCGCCCAGGCGCGCGGCCTGGAGCACGTGCACGGGGTTGCGCACGCTGGCCACCAGCACCTGCGTGTTGAAGTACTCGTAGTTCCGGAAGATCTCCAGGATGTGGGAGATGAGCTCCATGCCGTCCTGGGAGATGTCATCCAGCCGGCCCACGAAGGGCGACACGTAGGTGGCGCCGGCCTTGGCACACAGCAGGGCCTGGTTGGCGGAGAAGCACAGCGTGACGTTGGTGCGGATGCCCTCGGCGGTCAGCGCCTTGGTGGCCTTCATGCCCTCCACGCCCATGGGAATCTTCACCACGACGTTGTCGTGGATCTTCGCCAGGGAGCGGCCCTCCTTGATGAGCTCGTCCGCTTCCATGGACACACATTCGGCGCTGATGGGACCGTCCACGATGGAGCAGATTTCGCGGATGGTCTCCTCCAGGCCCCGGCCCACCTTGGCGAGCAGGGACGGGTTGGTCGTCACCCCGTCCACGCAGCCCATGGCGTGGGCCTTGCGAATCTCCTCCACGTCGGCGCTGTCGATGAAGAACTTCATCTCGTCCCTCTCTTGAAGGTGGAATGTGCCCCGGCCGAAGGAGGCCGGGCGAGCAGGCGCGTAACCGATGCCCCCCCATGCGTCAAGGGTGGCCACCGCGGGGGGGCGGAGGTAGAAGGCCGGACACTGAACATGGCCCGCCCTTCCCGCTCCGCCGCCAAGAAGCCCCGCCTGCGCGCCCTCCCCGGCCGTCCCGCCCAGGCGCCTGCCGTCCTCCCTGACGCGGAGGCCACGCTCGCCTACGCGCGGAGCGTGCTGGAGGCCGAGGCCCGCGCCATCCTCGGCGTGACGGAGCGTCTGGGAGCCGACTTCCTGCGCGCCGTGCAGCTGGTGCGCGACTGCGCGGGCCAGGTCATCGTCACGGGCATGGGCAAGGCGGGCCACATTGGCCAGAAGCTGTCCGCCACCCTGGCCTCCACGGGCATCCGCTCCGTGTACCTCCACCCCGCGGAGGCCGTGCACGGGGATTTGGGCCGCGTGGGCCGGGGCGACGTCATCCTCGCGCTGTCCAACAGCGGCTCCACGGAGGAGCTGATTCGCCTGCTCCCCTCCTTCAAGCGGATGGAGACGCCCGTCATCGCCCTCACCGGCGACGCGAAGAGCCCGCTGGGCCGCGGCGCGGACGTGGTGTTGGACATCGGCGCCATCGCGGAGGCGTGCCCCATGGGCCTCGTGCCCACGGCCTCCACCGCCGCGCTGCACGCGATGGGCGACGCGCTGGCGATGACCGTGCTGCGCTCGCGGCCCTTCGGCACGGAGGACTACGCGCTGCTGCACCCGGGCGGGAAGCTGGGGCGCTCGGTGCAGCGCGTCTTCGAGCTGATGCGGACCGGAAACGCCAATCCGCTGGTGCGCGACACCTCGCCCCTGTCCGCGGTGGTGGCGGTGATGACGAAGACGCCGGGCCGGCCGGGCGCCGCGTGCGTGGTGGACAAGGCCGGGAAGCTGGTGGGCATCTTCACCGACGGCGACCTGCGCCGCCGCGTGGAGGCGGGCCTCACCGACTTCACCGTGCCCGTGCGTGAGCTGATGGGGAAGAACCCGCGCTGCGTGACGCCGGAGACGCTGGTGCTGGCCGCGACCACGCAGATGCGCGAGCTGCGCGTGGACCAACTCCCCGTGGTGGACGTGGAGGGCCGCGCCGTGGGCCTGCTGGACGTGCAGGACCTGCTGGCCGCGAAGTTCGTCTGAGGCGTGGGCCGCGCGGTCCTGCTGAACGTGCAGGGCCCGCTGGCCGCGAAGTGCTTCTAGCGCTCGAGCGCTACTTCCCCAGCTTTGCCTGCAGGCTGGCCCTGTTGGGGTAGTCCGGCGCGTCGGTGGCGAGCTTCTCCCAGAGCGCCTTCGCGCCCTTGTCGTCGCCCTTGGCCTTGAGCGTGTCGCCCAGCTTCTCCACGGAGAGCGGGTCGCTCTGCACGGCCACGCCCCACACGCGCGCCGCCATGGGGCGCTCCAGGCCCACCAGGGCCCACGCCATGCCCGCCTTCGCGCGCCCATTCTCCGGCTGGAAGGGCACCACGCGGGTGTAGTTGGCGAGCGCCTCCTGGTAGCGGCCCTTCGCCAGGTGCTCCTCGCCCTCGTCCACCAGCTTCGCCAGGCCCTGCTCCAGCTCCGGCGTGCGCTCGGTGTTCTTCACCGCGTCCACCATCTCCTGCGACAGCGGCCGGGGCGCATCCGGCGCGGCGGCCGCGGGCGCCTGTGACAGGCGGATGCGGCGGTCCTCCGCGCGCGAGGCGAGCAGTTGCTTGCGGCCCCCCGCCTTCACCGTCTCCTCCACCAGCGCCACCATCCGCTTCGCCATGGGCGCGCGGAACGAGTCAGGGTACGTGGTGGCGACCGCCTCGAAGCCTTCACCCGCCTGCTTCAGCGCCGCCACGTCGTCGCCCTTCGCCTCGAAGAGCAGCGCCGCGCGCGCGTAGAGGGCGTCCTCGTGCCGGGGCTCCACCTCCAGCACGGCCTCATAGGCCACCAGCGCCTTGCCGCTGTCGTTGGACAGGTAGAGCGCGTTGGCCTGCATTACCGCCACGTCCAGCACCGGCGCCAGCGCCGCGCGCGCGCAGGCCGCCGCGCCCGCGGTGTCACCCTTCTTGGCGCGCGCCTGCGCGGCCGCGCCCATGTCCTCCACCGGCATGTTCGGGGTGAAGTCGCAGCCCGCCGCCTCCGCGGTGGGCACCGCGGCCTTGCCCAGCTTCTTGCGCTGCGCCAGGAACAGCTCCCGCGTGGGCTGCGCGCGCGCCAGGGCCTGCTGGAGGTACGTGCTGGCCTCCGCGTTGCGGCCGTTCACGTAGTACAGGCGGCCCAGCGACGCGGCGATTTCGAAGGTCTTCTCCCGGTCCGCCAGCCCCTCCGTGGAGTCGAGCTGGCGCAGCAGCTCCTCCGCGGACGGCGGCGCCCGGCCCGTGCCCGACATGGGCGGGTGGCCCGGGGGCAGCTGCTCCGGGTTGATGCTGGGGGCCACGCCCTCCGTCGGCGGGTGGCCCTCCGGCATGCCGGAGGTGGCGGGCGAGGCCGTGGTCCCCGGGGGGATGGCCGGATGATTGGGAGGCAGCGTCGAAGGCTCGGCGGTCAACAGCGCCGCGGTGGCCAGGGCAAGGGACAGATTCATGTGTCGTTGCTCGAGTAGCTCGCTTCGGGCCACCAGGTGGCCTCGCTCCTGCGGACATCCTGCGGGGCGAGTTTCCCGAGGAGCTCCTTCACCGGCATCCCCAGTACCGGATGACGCAGGTGGGGCGCCAGTTCCACGAGCGGCTCCAGGGCGAAGCGGCGCTTGTGCAGCTCCAGGTGGGGCACCTGGAGCGTGGGGTCGGCCACCACCTGTCCCTCCCAGAAGAGGATGTCCAGGTCGATGGTGCGCGGGCCCCAGCGCACGTCCCGGCGGCGGCCCAGGTCCTTCTCAATCTGCTGAAGGATGCAGAGCAGCCGCTGCGGCGGCAGGCCACACTCCAGGGCCACCACCGCGTTGAGGAAGCGCGGCTGCGGCGGCCCCACGGGGGCGCTGTCGAAGAGCGAGGAGCAGTGGAGCACCGCCACCGCGTCGATGCAGGACAGCGCGGCCAGGGCGGCGACGAGGTGATTCTCGCGCTCTCCCTCATTGGAACCCAACCCGACGTAGACGGTGTCGCTCACGGCTCCAGCTCAACAGGGTTCACCAGGGTCCCGATTCCCTCCAGCTCCACCTCCACCGTGTCCCCGGCCGACAGCTTCCCCACGCCCGACGGCGTCCCGGTGCTGATGATGTCCCCGGGCAGCAGCGTCATGATGTGGGAGATGAACGACACCAGGCGCGCGGGGCTGAAAATCATGTCGGACGTGCGGCTGTCCTGGCGCACCTGCCCGTTCACCCGGCACACAATCTGGAGGTCGTCGGGGGACAGGCCCGTCACCGCCCACGGCCCCGCGCACGCGAAGGTGTCGTAGCCCTTGGCGCGGGTGTGCTGAACCTCGCGGCGCTGGACGTCGCGCGCCGTCACGTCGTTGAAGCAGGTGAGGCCCCAGATGGCGCGCGCGGCGGTGGACGCGTCGGCGTTCTTCAGCTTCTCACCGATGACGAGCGCCAGCTCCGCCTCGTAGTGGACCTCCTGGCTCGCCTTGGGGATGCGGATGGGCGAGCCCGTGCCGTTGAGCGCCGTGGAGGGCTTGGTGAAGATGAGCGGCTCGGGTGGCACCGGCTTGCCCATCTCCTCCGCGTGCTTGCGGTAGTTCTGGCCGATGCAGACCACCTTGGACGCGTCCGAGGGCACCAGCAGCGTCAGCGAGGACAGCGAGCGGTGGATGCCCGTCTCCTTCGCGCCGGCCCAGGGCGCGGCGGTGAGGACCACCACCTCGGAGCCCTCCACCCGGCCGTGGTGCGCACGGCCTTCGTGCAGGAAGCGGCAGTAGCGCGCGGTCGTCATGAAGTCCTCTGGAAGCCGAGCACGTCGGCCATGTCATGGAGACCCGGCGCGCGCCCCGCCACCCAGCGCGCGGCCCTCAGCGCGCCCGCGGCGAACTGGTCTCGGTTGGTGGCACGGTGCGTGAGCTCGATGCGCTCACCCTCGCCAAGGAAGTACACGGTGTGCTCGCCCACCACGTCGCCGCCGCGGAGCGTCTGCACCCCAATCTCGCGCGCCGGCCGCGCGCCCAGCTGCCCATGCCGCGCGAAGGTGAGGTCCTCCTGGGTGCGCCCCAGGGCCTCCGCCAGCACGTCCGCCAGTCGCAGCGCGGTGCCGCTGGGCGCGTCCTTCTTCATGCGGTGGTGCGCCTCCAGCACCTCCACGTCGAAGCCCGACCCCAGCACCCGCGCCAGCTCCGCGGCCATGCGGATGACCAGGTTGACGCCCACCGACATGTTCGGCGCGGCGACGATGGGCACCTTCTTCGCGCTCTGGGCCAGCGCCGCGGACGCCTCCGGCGTGAAGCCGGTGGAGCCCACCACCAGGGCCACGCCGCGCGCGGCGCACACCTGCGCGTGCGCCACGCTCAGCTCCGCGCTGGTGAAGTCAATGACGACGTCCGCCCGCGCGGCGTCCAGCGCCCGCTCCAGGCTGTCCACCACCGTCACGTCCACCGGGCCCAGCCGCGTGGCCACCCCGGCGTCCTGGCCCACCGACGCGCTGCCCGGCCGCGCCGTGCCTCCCACCACCCGCAGGTCTCCCGAGTCGCGCGCCAGGCGGAGCAACGTGCTGCCCATGCGGCCGGTGATGCCGGTGATGACGGTGCGAATCATGTCTGCCGCGCTCCAGGTAACGGCGGGGTGCGAGAAAGCTCAGCCCGTGAGCAGGCCCAGGTGGCGCAAGGTGTCGCGAAGCTTCGCGGCGTTGGGCTCGGTCATCTGCACCAGGGGCAACCGCACTTCGGGCCCGAACAATCCCATCACGTGCAATCCCCACTTCACGGGCGCGGGGCTGGACTCGATGAAGAGCAGGCGGTGCAGCTCATTCATCCGCACCTGGAGGTCGCGCGCCACCGCGATATTCCCCGCGCGCGCCGCCGCCACCAGGTCCGCCATCATCCGCGGCGCCACGTTGGAGGACACGGAGATGACGCCCTTGCCACCGCACGCGATGAAGGGCAGCACGGTGAAGTCGTCACCGGACAGCAGCGTCATCCGGTCGCCGCACTTCTCCAGGATGTCGATGGCCCGCGGCATGCTGCCGGTGGCTTCCTTGAGCGCCACCACCTCGGGGATGTCACACAGCCGCAGCACGGTGTCGGGCAGCAGGTCCACGCCCGTCCGGCCCGGCACGTTGTAGGCGATGATGGGGAAGCCCGGGTGCGCCTTGGCCACCGCGCGGTAGTGCTCCAGCAAGCCCGCCTGCGTGGGCTTGTTGTAGTAGGGCGTGACGATGAGCGTGCCGTCCGCGCCCGCGTCGCGCACGCGGCGCACACCTTCAATGGTCTCCGCGGTGCTGTTGGAGCCGGCGCCGCCCACCACCGTCACGCGGCCCTTCGCCTCCTCCACCACCACCTTCACCGCGCGAGCCCGCTCGTCGGCCGTCATCGTCACGGCCTCGCCCGTGGTGCCCATGGGGACCAGCACGCAGGTGCCCCCTTCAATCTGCTGGCGGACCAGCGCCCGGTAGGCGGGCTCATCGAGCGCTCCGTCGCGGAACGGAGTGGCCAGCGCCGTCATGGAGCCTTCGAAGGTCTTCATGCCGGCGCTTATACGTTCAGGCCCGCTCGCCGCGCCAGAGATCCTCGACGCGCTCGCGCTCCCGGACCACGCGCCACGCCTCACCGTCCACCAGCACCTCGGCCGGGCGTGGCCGGGAATTATAGGTGGACGACATACTCATGCCGTATGCGCCCGCGCTCATGAAGGCGAACAACTCGCCTGCCCGCGGGAGCACCAGGGGCCGCGCCTTCGCCAGCACGTCGGTGGATTCACACACCGGCCCCACCACGTCTACCTCCACCGCCTTGCCCCGCCGCTTCACCAGGGGCTGAACGCCGTGGTGCGCCTCGTAGAGCGCGGGGCGCAGCAAGTCGTTCATCCCCGCGTCCACCACCACGAAGTGCCGCGCTGGCGTCTTCTTCCGGTACAGCACGCGCGTGAGCAGCACGCCCGCGTTGCCCACCAGCGCCCGGCCCGGCTCCAGGATGAGCGTGGCCCCGGTGGCTCCCGCCGCGGCAATCACGGTGCGGGCGTACGCGTCCGGAGACGGCGGCGTCTCATCCGAATAGGTGATGCCCAGCCCGCCGCCCACGTCCAGGTACGCCAGCGGGTGGCCCTGCGCCTTGAGCGCGGAGTACAGGCCCGCCACCTTGGACAAGGCCGCGCGCATGGGCGCCGTCTGGGTGAGCTGCGAGCCGATGTGACAATCCAGCCCAGCGGCCAAGAGGCCCTTCATCTTCTTCGCGCGCGCGTAGAGGGCCACCGCCTCCTCGAACGGCACGCCGAACTTCGACGTCTTCAACCCGGTGGAGATGTAACGGTGCGTGCGCGCATCCACGTCCGGATTCACGCGCAGGGCGAAGGGCGCGCGGCGGCCCAGGCGGCGGCCCACGGCGTCCAGCGCCTCCAGCTCCTCGGCGCTCTCCACGTTGAAGAGGAGGATGCCCGCGGCCAGCGCCGCCTCCATCTCCTCCTGCGTCTTGCCCACGCCAGCGAACACCGTCTTCGCGGCATCCCCGCCCGCGTGCCGCACCCGGGCCAGCTCGCCGCCAGAGACGATGTCGAACCCGCCGCCGCGCTCGGCGATGAGCCGGAGGATGGCCAGGTTCGAGTTGGCCTTCACCGAATAGCAGATGAGGTGCGGCCGGTCTCCGAAGGCCTCCGTCACCACCCGGACTTGCCGGCTGAGCGTGGCGGTGGAGTACACGTAGGTGGGCGTGCCCACAGAGTCGGCGATGGCCGCCAGCGGCACCTCCTCCGCGTGGAGCACGCCCTTGCGATAGGTGAAGTGATTCACGGGGCTCCCGCGTCCTCGGACGCCGGCGGTGACAGCGGCGTCTCCACCCCGGTCTCCGGCGTGGGAGACAGGGTGGGCCCTGATGGCGCCAGGGGCCCTCGCTCCGACTCGGGGGGCGGCGGCTGCGTCTGCGTCGCGGGCGCTGGCGGCGGCCCGGGTGGCCGAGGCGGCCCCTTGATGCCACACGCCGCCAGCGTCAATGACACGCTGGCGGCCACGCACAGCGCCGCGAGGACCTGACGCATGGCTAGAACTGCATCCCCAGCCACGCGCGGATGGTCTGCGGCGTGTCCAGGTCGTTGCGCAGCGTCTCGTTGAACTCCTGCAGGCCGCTCATCGGGAACAGGATGCCGTAGGCGAGGCCAGCGATGAACCCGTCCTCCGTCTTGTAGTCCGCGCCCACGTTGACCTCCAGGCCCAGCGCCTTGCTCGTGGTGGACGGCGTGGACTGCGCGTACATGGCCTGCGAGTAGATGACGCGGCCGTAGAGGTCGAAGCCCTCGGTGATGGTGTACTTCGCCGACGGGCGGACATAGAACGCGTCCGTCACCCCGACCAGCAGCTCGCGCCACAGGATGAGGTCGATGCGGTAGTCGCGGTTGAAGCGGAAGTTGCGGATGGCGTTGTCCGTGCAGCCGCCCGTGCCGCAGGCGTACTGCGGGCCCTCGAAGTCCCCCTCCGCCGTCTGGCCGTTGGTGCCCGAGCCCGGGCGGCCCGGCTGGTTGCCGAAGCCATACGCCTTGTCGCCGGAGGCGAAGCCCAGCTCCATGTTCAACGACAGCTTCTGGTTCAAGAGCCGCAGCTCGCCCTGCGCCACGCCGCCGAACTGGGCCACGGTGAGGCTCTGGTTGAGCGTGGGGTCGTTGATGCCGCCCACGTCCAGCGCGCGGTTGCCGATGCGGCCCAGTTGGGCGGCGGCCTCGAACTCCAGCCGCCAGTTCTTCTCCTCGTACTTCAGCCACAGGTCCGGCACGAACAGCGACGCGTCGCGCGGGATGAAGCCGGTGTTCTGGCCGTTCGTCGTGGAGCCGTCGTACTCCCACTTCTGGGTGCGGTAGGTGAAGTGCAGGCCGTACTGGAGCACGCCCTGGTTGTTGTCCAGCTTGGAGCGGATGACCTGGTCGGTGTCCCGGCGCGCGATGGCAATCACCCAGCTGTGCGCGTCATCGGACTGGGTCAGGTCGATGGGCTCACCCACGGTTCCGCGCGTGTCGGTGACGCCCTCCGAGTTGAAGTCCAGCATCGGCGTGACGTACCAGCCCTCGAAGGGGTTGGTGACGAACTGGACGCGGTCCACGGTGTCGCCGAAGTCGCAGTCGAAGCAGGTGCCGTCGTTGCGCAGCATGCCCAGGCCCCACTGGCTGCCCATGCGGCCGAAGCGCAGGATGCCCACCGGCGTCTTCACCTCGCCGTAGGCGCGGCGCAGCTTGATGGAGTCCTGGAGCGCGTCCGCCAACGGGTCCTGGCTCTCCGAGAAGATGCTGAAGAGGTTGCGCGTGTTGCCGGGCAGCAGCGTGTCCGGCATGGCGCCCATGATGAAGTTGTCCAGGCCGAGGACCTCCATCTTCAACGCCACCTGCTCGGAGATGTTGAAGGTGGGCTCCAGGCGCACGCGCATGGTGGCGAAGGACTGGGTGTTCTCCTGCGCGCTGCGAGGCGAGCGCGGGAAGAGCTCCCGGCCCGGCACCTTGCCCAGGTCGAACTTGTAGAAGAGCGTGGGGCGGACGCGGAAGTAGCCGTCGAGCGTGAAGACCTCGAGCTTGCGCTTCTCCTCCGGGAACTCCTCGGCCCACTCGTCCGTGGCGCCAATGGACTGCTTGGCGGCCTCGGCGCGAATCTCCTCGCGCAGCTCCTCCTTCAGCGCTTCCAGGTCGTCACGGCTGACGCCCTCGCGAGTGGAGGGCACAGGCGCGGGCTCCGCGAGAACAGGCTCCGCGGGTGCGGCGGGAGCAGCGGGTGCGGCTTCCGCGGGCGCGGGCGGGCTACCCTCGGGCACCGGCGTCTGAGCGGTGGCCGTGGACGAAGCGACGAGTAGCGCCGCCAGCAGGGCGTGAGACATGGGCAACGATCTCCAGGGCCACCTGGGGCGGCCGGGTCTGAAAGGCGGGCGATTCAAGCGACGGGACCAAGGGGTGTCAACGCTTACCAGGGCGGGCCTTCACGCCGTCAACGGCCGGCGCCCCCGCCTCACGACGGCGTCCATCCCCAGGCTGGCACCGGGGGCAGAAGTGGGTGGTACGGCCTCCCTGGGTGAAGGACTCGACCCGGGTGTCACACTGAGAGCATGGGCCCCCCGCGCGTCCGTATACCAGGAACGGATTCTCCGAACGCCCTTCCTCCAGGTACACCGGCTCCTCTCCCTCCTGCTCCTTGAGGCCGAAGTCGATGGAGGCGCGGATGGCCTGGACCAGGCGTTTCCACTCGTCCGGCGTCAGGGAGCCGGGCTGGCGCGCTGGGTGAAGTCCCGCGCGGAAGAGCGCCTCGGCGGCGTGGATGTTGCCCAGGCCAGCGATGCGCTCCTGGTCCATCAGCGCCACCTTCAGCTCCCTCCGGGAGGAGCCCACGGCCTGCTGGAGCTGCCCCGCGGTGAGGCCATCCGCCAGCGGATCCCTCCCCAGGATCCGCACCGCGTCCAGCTCCCGCAGGCGCGCGGCGGGCGCAGGCTCCAGGCGGCCGAACATCCGTGGATCGGAGAAGTGGATGACCTGGCCGTCGTCCAGGTGGAACCGGGCGCGGCTGTAGGGCTCCACTCGCGCCTCGGCGCGGCGGACGAACTTGCCCGTCATCCCCAGGTGCCCCATCAGCCCCCTGCCGCCTTCGAAGGCGAAGAGCAGGTACTTGCCCCGACGGACCAGCGACTCCAACCGGCCGGCCAGCGCGTCGAACTGCTGGCGCTCGGCGCCTCGGAAGATGCGGGTGTTCTCCGACTCGGCGCGCACGAGGCGCCGGTCGCTGAACCAGCGCACCAGGTTGCGCCGCGCGATTTCGACTTCGGGGAGCTCAGGCATCCTGCCGGGGCACATACACCGGCGAGCGGCCTCACGCACCGCCTACCTGCCGGGCAGCGAACACTGGCGCGGTGGCGGCGCGAAGGCCGGATGCCCGCAGGCTTGCACCACGCGGCCCTTGAAGGCAGGTGCCGATGTGGGCCACCGTCCCGCCTCCCGCGGAGCGACGCGGCGTAGACCTCTGGAAAGAAAGGCAGCACTCGGCATGCAGCGCATCCTCGTGGCGGTACTGGGAGTCACCCTGGCATTGGGCCTGTCGACGGGCTGCGCCAAGCAGCGCATCACCGCCGAGAAGGCCGTGGCCCGCACCCTCATCTCCGACGAGCAGGAAGAGCAGCTCGGCAAGCAGGTCAAGGCGGAGCTGGAGACGAAGGAGAAGATCAAATACGTGGAGGACGCGGCCGTCGTCGACTACGTGCGCGGCATCTCCGCCAGCATCCTGAACCAGGCCTCCAAGGACCGGCCCGGGGTGAAGTGGAAGATCCACGTCATCGACGACCCGAAGATGGTCAACGCCTTCGCCACGCCCGGTGGCTATCTGTACGTCTACACGGGCCTCATCCTGGCGGCGGACACCGAGGCGGAGCTGGCCGGCGTCATGGCGCACGAGGCGGGCCACGTCGTGGGCCGTCACTCCGCGCGCGCCATGGTCAACCAGATGGGCCTGCAGGCCATCACCCAGGCGGCGCTGGGGCAGAACCCGGGCACCGTGGCGCAGATCGCCGCGCAGCTGGTGAGCGGCGGCACGATGCTGGCCCACGGCCGCAGCGAGGAGATTGAAGCCGACGAGTACGGCGCTCGCTACGCCTCCGGCGCGGGCTATGACCCGCGGGGACTCATCACCTTCTTCGAGAAGCTCCAGAAGGAGCAGGGTGACACGCCCGCGCTGATGAAGTGGCTGAGCACGCACCCCACCAACCGGGACCGCATCACGAACATCCAGAAGATCATCTCGCAGAAGAACCTGCGGGGCAGCAACAACGCTCCGGGGGGGCTCCCCGCCATCAAGCAGTCCCTGGGCGGCAAGTAGTCCGGACGGCTCAGTGCATCGTGGAGGAGCGGGCGTCCTGCTCCTCCACGGTGGGCTCGGGCTCCTGGCCCCGGGCCACGCGGCGCCGCCACCGGAAGCGCGCCAGCTTCGAGCGCATGGCGCTGCTGGCGCTCTTGGCCGCGCCGGGCGTCTTCAGGGGCGGCTCCAGCGGCGCGGGCTCCCCGAAGCCGCGGGCGCCCTTCGACTTCCCCTCCACCGAGGCGTGCTCGAGGATGGCGTTGATTTCGCCTCCGACGATGAAGATGAGCCCGGAGAGGTAGAGCCACAGCAGCAGCACCATCACCCCACCGATGGAGCCATAGGTGACGTTGTACTTGCCGAAGTGCTCCACGTACTGCGTGAAGCCCCAGGTGCTCGTCAGCCACAGGCCCGTGCCCAGAACGGAGCCGGGGGTGATGTACTTGAAGCGCTGCTTCACGTCGGGCAGCAGGTAGTAGCAGCTCGCCAGCACCAGCATCACCAGTGACGCGGTGAAGGGCCAGCGCAGCCAGGACCACACGAGGTGGAAGGCGTCCACGAGTTGCAGCTTCCCCGCCAGCCACAGCCCCAGCCGCCCGCCGAGCAGGAACACGGCGAAGGACAGCGGGATGAGCAGCGAGCCCATCAGCGTCACCAGCATCGCAAGGCCCTGCGTCTTCCAGAGGGGCCGGGTCTCGGAGACGTCGTAGGCCAGGTTGAGCGCGGTGCGCAGCGCGTTCACGCCGCGCGAGGCGGACCAAAGCGTGATGACCAGACCGGCCGTCAGCAGCTTGGGCTGAGGCTGGTTGACCAGGGACTGCAGGTGCCCGGTGATGAGCCCCAGCGCGTCCCCCGGCACCAAGGGGCGGATGCGGTCCATCATCGCGTCCACCGCTCCCGGGGCGATGGGCAGGTACGCCACCAGCGTGACGAGGAAGAAGAGGAAGGGGAACAGCGAGAACAGCAGGTAGTACGACAACTGCGCCGCGATGTCGGTGACGCTGTCCTCCTGGAACTCCTTCACGAAGCGGCGGCTGAACTCGCGCCAGGACAGGTGCTTGAGTCTGGGCCGCCGCATGCTCGCCTCCTCGCTCCGAGTCGTACCGGGGCCCAGAAGGTGAAAACGGAAGCGCGCTTTGGCAGCGGGCGGTCAGGCGAGCGCACGGCGTGTGGCTCGGCCGAATGCTGGGTGAAGTGTCGTCAGGCGACGTTGGGCGGGAGGTATCTGCCCAGCAGTGGACGGAGGCGTCCGCGCACCTCGTCGGGGATGCGGGTGCGCTCGGTGCCGATGGCCAGGGCCAGCGCGGTGTCGCAGCGGCAGGTGGCGCGGGCCTCGCCGATGCGAGGCAGCGCGCGGCGGATGAGCGCGGCGCCGCTGGCGGTGACGGCCTTCCGGTTGTGGGAGATCTGCGCCAGCAGGTCGTCATGCGCCTGCCCCGGCGCGCGCTGCTGCCACGAGTCGTAGTCCGTGGGCAGGGCCACCAGGGCGTAGTGGAGCTCCGCCTCGCGGGCGAGCCGGGCCTCGGGCATGCCCGTCATGCCCACCAGGTCCCCTCCCCACGTGCGGTAGAGCATGCTCTCCGCGCGGGTGCTGAGGGACGGCCCTTCGATGCAGACGTAGGTGGCCTCGGGGTGCACGGTGGGCCCCAGCGGGTCCCTGGCGTGCTCGAGCACCTGGCGCAGGGTGCCGCAGAAGGGGCTGCCCAGGTCCACGTGGACGGCGACGTCGTCGTAGAAGGTGCAGGGGCGGCGGTAGGTGCGGTCGATGACCTGGTCTGGCAGGGCGAGCTGGAGCGGCTGGATGTGCTCGCGCAGGCTGCCCACGGTGCCGGTGGCGAGGACGTGGGTGACGCCCAGGACCTTCAGCGCGTACATGTTGGCGCGGTAGGGCGCGCGGGTGGCGTTGTAGACGTGGCCGGCGCCGTGGCGGGCGACGAAGGCGACAAAGACGCCGTTGAGCTCGGTGGTGACGATGGGGCCCGCGTGAGGACCGAAGGGTGTCTCCAAGATGTGGGAGTCGCCCTTGCCGGGGATGCCCAGCGCCTGGGCCAGCCCGGGGCTCCCGATGATGCCCACCCTGACAGCCATGTGCCTCCTCGTGGCGCGACCATCGCGCCAGGGGACCATAACGCGCCCCCCTGGCGCCGGAACCCCAGAAGACTGGTAGTTTTCGTAATCGCCATGCGAGCCCTCCTGATTCTTGGCCTGACCCTCGCCGCCGGCCCCGCCGCGGCCGCCGTCCCTTCTGGCTGCCAGGAGGACTACGCGACCTGCAAGGAGGACTGCTCCATCGAGTACGGCGGCAGCGGGCGCACCATCAAGCAGCTCACCCACTGTCTGGCCGAATGTCAGGAGAACGTGGGCCTGTGTGCGGACCGGCACTCGTCGCTGAAGGGCATGCCCGCTGGAGTGGTGGCGGATCCGCCGAAGCGGCGGAGGGGGAAGAAGCTGACTCGCGAGGAGGACCCGTTTGGTGACGGGGATGCGCAGCCCACACGCAAGCGCAGGAGCCGCGAGGACGATCCGTTCGGGGATGAGCAGTCCTCGGGCCGGCGGGACGGTTACCGCGCGTCGGAGTCCTCCGTGGCGGCGGAGCCTTCGCGCCGCGCGCCGGAGCCTGTTCCTCCGCCGCCTCCGTCCTCCGGTGTCGCCGTGGAGGCCACGCGGACGGGCGTGTACCGGGCGACGGAGTCGGATCCACCTCCGTCCCCGACGCCCGCCTCGGCCCCCGCGGACCCGACGTCACTGGGCGACCTGGACTCGCCGGATGACGAGCCCACGGTGATGGCGCCGCCAGAGCCTGCGCCGGCCGCGCCCGAGCCGGTGAAACCCACCCCGCCCGCCGTCTCCGCGAGTCCGGCGAAGAAGGATCCACTGCTCGATGAAGACGTGTCCGACGCCCGACCTCCGGCCGTGAAGAAGCCCGCGCCTAGCAAGTCCAGCCGACCGGCGCTGCCCCCTGAGCCCGAGTACGACATCTCCGACTGGGACCCGAACGGGGATTGAGGCGCGCTACGACGCTCCGAGTCCACGCTCGACGTCGAGGATGGCCCGCCAGAGCGCGAACGGGGAGATCCCCGCGTAGCCGCTCTCCTGGCCGTCGTTGCACTCAATGACAATCCACCGGCCCGATACCTCCTGGGCCACGTCCACCACGAGGAAGGGCACGTCCAGCCGACGCGCCACCTCACGCCCGAGCCCGAGCGCCTCGTGCTGCTCTGCCGGCGTCAGGGTGTACGGCGTGCCCTGCCACCAGTAGGGCCCCCACCCCACCAACTGGCCCTTCCACCAGAAGGTGCGGAACTCGAAGGAGCTGGGGATGCGGTCCGGCGCGCCCTCTTCGACTCGGCGCAAGGGCCTCAACTCCCGGCACACCACTCGCTGCCAGTGCAGGATGGGGTCCTCTGCGTAGGCCTGCATCGCCTGGCGGAACTGCTCGGGCCCTTCAATGATGGAGAGTGACTTGCGGTGCCGGCTGGTCTGCCGCTCACCCTTCACGAACACGGGCCATCCCAGCAGGTGCTCCACGGTCTCCGCGTCCGGCCGCTCATCGAACCAGACGCTGCGCGGCGTCAGGTCCGTGAGCTTCGGGTACCAATGAGGCAGCTCCGTGGCGAGCAGATGCTGCTCGGGCGTGTGCACCAGGTGGATGCCCGCGTCCGCCAGCTCGCGGAAGCGCTCGGCGTAGTCGTTCCAGACGCCGACCCGGGCCACCACGTCCATGGGCTCAGGCAGTACATACGGACGGCGGCACGCGAAGAAGCGGTCGAAGGCGAAGTCGTAGATGCCTTGCCCGGTCTGCGCGGTCAAAAGCCACAGCCGCTCTTCCACCTGGAGCAGGTCTTCACCCGGACGAAGCATGGGCACATTCTACTGCGCCTTGCGGAACGTCAGGTTGATGCGATGCCCACCCACCCGCGGATGGCGGCCCGGCTTGAGCGGCATGACGCCGTGGTAGCGCAGGCGGGCTGGCCCGCCCCATACGACCACGTCGCCGTGGCTCAGGCGCACCCGCGCCGACGAGTCCGCTCGCTCCGCTCCACCGAAGAGGAAGACCGCCGGGAGCCCCAGTGAGACGGAGACGATGGGCGCGGTGAAATCACGCTCGTCCTTGTCCTGGTGCAGCGACATCTTCGCGCCGGGCTCGTAACGATTCACCAGGCACGCATCGGGCGTGAACCCATCAAAACCGGCCTTCGCGGCGGCCATCCGCGCGAGTCGCAGGAAGACCGCCGGCATCTCCGGCCAGGGCCGCCCCTGCACCGGGTCCACGTCGGCATAGCGATACCCTGTCCGGTCCGTCACCCAGCCCCACGCACCGCAGTTCGTCATCGCCACCGACATGCGGAACCCGCCCGGCGTCTCCATGTGGCGGAACGGCGAAGCGAGCGCGACCTCGTGGACCGCGCTCAGCAGCTCCGCGTCCTGGGTCAGCGCGAAGCCCCGAAGCACCCTGGCACCAGCGCCCAGCGACTCCTCGCGAGGACCGGTGGCCCCCAGGCCGTCGAACAGGTCCATCGTCATGCGCGCACCTCAAGCCGCATCATGGAAGATGACGCCCACCGTATGGCGCTGCCCCGAGCGGATGCGGCTGACGCAGTGCCGGAGGTTGACGCGGTACACGCCTCGCGTGCCCTGCACCGGGCGATGATGGACGGCGAACACCACGGCGTCTCCCTGGCGCAGCGGGACGACCTCCGCGCGTGACTGCATGCGCGGACGCTGCTCGGTGAGGACGAACTCGCCTCCCGTGAAGTCCCGTCCGGGCTCCGACAGCAGAATCGCCACCTGGAGCGGAAAGACGTGCTCCCCATAGAGGTCCTGGTGCAGGCAGTTGTAGTCGTCCGCCGCGTACCGCAACAGCAGCGGCGTGGGCCGCAACTGCCCCGCCGCGTGGCAGCGTTCAAGGTATGCCGCATGGGACTCCGGATATCGCACCTCGATGCCCATGGCCGTGTTCCAGCGGTTCGCAATCGGCGCGAGCCGGGGGTACAGCGCCTCGCGCAGCCCGGCGACCACGTTCGGCAGCGGGTACTGGAAGTACTTGTACTCCCCTCTTCCGAAGCCGTGCCGCGCCATCACCACGCGGCTGCGGAACACGGCGTCTTCCGGGTACAGCGCCGCCAGGGCGTCACACTCCGCCGGCGTGACGAGCCGCTCCAACGTCGCGCAGCCTCGCGCGTCCAGTTCCTCCGAAATCCGTGCCCAATCGACGTCGGCCACCCGCTCCGGGACATGCATGACTGGAAACTAAAGGGCGGATACGGGCCTGGCACTCCGAGTCTTGCGGCTATCCGACGCTCGATGAGGCGGGAGGCTGCGCTGGCGCGGCCGGCGCCACAGCGGGCGGCCGGACATGCGCCGCCTGCGTAAGCCGCACCCCCAGGAGCACGAGCACACCGCCCACCGCGACCTCCCAGTGCAGCGCCTCATCCAGGATGGCCCACGCGGCCAGCGCGGTCGCCGCGGGCTGGAGGTTGGAGAACACGGCCACCTTCGACGCGGGCACCCTCGACAGCGCGAAGTACCAGAGCAGATACGCCACCACCGACGTCAGCAGGCCCAGGTAGACGATGGAGTACCGGGCCGCGGGGCTCGCCGCGAGCACCGCGTCCGGCTTCGCGAAGAACGGCGCCATCAGCAGCATCATCAACGTGGAGGCCACCATGCTCCACGCCGTCGCGCGAATCGGTCCGTGGATGGCGACGAACGGCTTGCCCTCCGTCGTGTACACCACCCACGACATCACCGCGCCCAGGATGAGCAGGTCGCCCGTCAACGAGCCACTCGCATCCGCCAGCCCGCGCCCCAGCAGCAACACCACCACGCCCGCGAACGCCGTGACGATGCCACCCATCGCCCGGAGCGAGGCCCGCTCATGCCCTCGTCCCAGGCTGAGCAGGTACACGCCCAGCGGCGTCAGCGCATAGAGCAGCGCCGCGTGCGCCGCCGTCGACTGGGCCAGGCCATGGAAGAAGAACACCTGGTTCACCGGCCCCGCCAGCAGGCCCAACAGCAGCACCCGCCCCCACTCGGCGCGCGGCGGCAGCCTGGGCCCGGGCAGGAACCACAAGAGCAGCACGAACACCGAGCCGCTCAACACGAAGCGCCACAGCACCACCGTGAGCGGCGCCAGCTCCGACATCGCGCGTTTGCCCGCCAGGTATGTCCCCGCGCTGATGAGGACCTGGAGGATGAGCCCGGCGTAGACCGGGCCCAGGGGCTGCGGAGAGGTGGACGTCAGGGGTCGAGCTGAAGGAGCGCCCATTGCGCGGCGGTACGTACCAATTCGCTCGAATCGCCGCAGAGCTTTTCCAGCAACGGTTTCGCATCCGCCTGCTTCGCCACCCCCAACGCATACACGGCGTTGCGGCGCAGCCCGTCGTAGCGTGCGCGCGCCAGCGCGGTGCCAGGTATTAGGTGCTCATACTGTTCCAGTGTGAGTCCCGCGAGTTCGCGCACACCCAACTCCGCCACCGCGCGAGGCGCGAAGCGCGGGTGCTCGGCGAACACCGGTCGGCGGTTCAGCGGACACACCTGCTGGCAGATGTCGCAGCCGAAAATCAGGTTGTCGAACTTGAGCCGGAACGCCTCCGGCACCTGCTGCTCGCGATTCTCGATGGTCTGGTAGGACAGGCACGCGCGCGCGTCCACGCGGCCATTGCCCACCAGCGCGCCCGTGGGGCAGGACACGAGGCAGCGGCGGCACGCGCCACACCGGTCCGCCGCGGGGCCGTTGCCATAGTCGTCGACCTCGGCATCCACCACGAGCGTGGCCAGCAGCACCCACGAGCCATAGGGCTCGGTGATGAAGCAGCCGTTCTTCCCCACGTAGCCGAGCCCCGCGCGCGCCGCCCACACCTTCTCCATCAGCGGGCCACTGTCCACGCCGCCGTAGGTGCCCAGCCCCGGGTACATCACATTGAGCGCCTTGCGGAACGCCTTCATCCGGTCGCGCAGCGTGGAGTGGTAGTCACGTCCCCGGGCGTACCGCGCGATGGGCGAGCCCACCGTCTCCGCGTCGTCGCGCCAGTAGTTGTTCGCGAAGGAGATGACCGTCTTCGCGCCCGGCAGCAGGACCGAGACGTCCAGCCGCTCGGCGGCCCGCTCGCCCATCCAGTCCATGTCCGCCGCGTAGCCCGCCGCCACCCAAGACAGCAGGAAGTCGGGCGGGATGGGCTCGGCGCGCGCGAACCCCACCAGGTCGAAGCCCACCGAGCTGGCGAGGTCCCGCAGATGGGAGGTGGGCAGCATGCTCACAGGGGCGCGTCCGACGACTTGGAGGGCTTCGCCGGAATCCACTTCACGTCTTCCACGCTCGCACGGTGGTTGACCACGCGCGCCAGGACGAAGAGCAGGTCGGAGAGCCTGTTGAGATAGACGACCACCGCCCGCGGAATCTTCCCTTCGCGCAGCAGCGGCACCGTGCGGCGCTCGGCGCGGCGGCAGACGGTGCGCGCCAGGTGCAGCGCGCTCGCGGCCTGCGTGCCTCCGGGCAGGATGAAGTGGGTCATCGGCGGCAGCTCCGCCTCGAAGCCGTCGATGGCGCGCTCCATGTCCTCGGCCCACTCGGCCTTCAGCTCTGGGATGTGCGCCGAGGCCTTCGTGCCCTCGGGCGTGGCCAGCACCGCGCCCACCGTGAAGAGCTGGTCCTGGAGCCGGTGGAGCAGCGCGTCCACGTCCGTGGGCCCCTCGAAGCTCCGCACCAGGCCGAGGGTCGCGTTCAGCTCGTCCACTTCCCCATACGCGTCCACACGCACGTCGTCCTTCGCGACGCGTCCGCCACCGAACAGACCGGTCTCTCCGGCATCACCGCTCTTCGTGTAGATTTTCATGTCCCGGCTTCTAACGGTGCGTCGCGACTGGCGTCCATGAGAAGCCGCAGGCTTGCAACACACGTGTGGGGGGCTCTACGCATTTCACTCCGAGCGGCGCGCCTGCTTAGGGCTTTGAGTCGGCCACCGGCTCAGTTACATGGGCCCCATGCAGCCCTATCTGTCCCTGCTCGACCACGTCCTGCACCACGGGGTGAAGAAGGGCGACCGTACCGGCACGGGGACGCTCAGCGTCTTCGGGCCCCAGCTCCGGTTCGACCTCACGCAAGGCTTCCCGCTCCTCACCACGAAGAAGCTGCACACGAAGTCCATCCTCCATGAGCTGCTGTGGATGCTCGCGGGGGACACCAACGTGCGCACGCTCCAGGCCCAGGGCGTCACCATCTGGGACGAGTGGGCCAACGCCGACGGCAGCCTGGGCCCCGTGTACGGGCACCAGTGGCGCTCGTGGACGGCGCCCGGCGGCGGGCACATCGACCAGATGAAGGCGCTGGTGGAGGGGCTGAAGAAGAACCCCGACTCGCGCCGCCACATCATCAGCGCGTGGAACGTGGCGGACCTGCCGTCCATGAAGCTGCCGCCCTGCCACGTCCTCTTCCAGTTCTACGTGGCCAACGGACGGCTGTCCTGCCAGCTCTATCAGCGCAGCGCGGACCTCTTCCTGGGGCTGCCCTTCAACATCGCCTCGTACTCGCTGCTGACGATGATGGTGGCGCAGGTGACGGGCCTGCAGGCGCACGAGTTCATCCACACCGTGGGTGACGCGCACCTCTACCTGAACCACGTCGAGCAGGCGAAGGCGCAGCTGTCGCGCGAGCCGCGTCCCCTGCCTCGCATGCGCCTCAACCGCGAGGTGACGGACCTCTTCGCCTTCAAGTACGAGGACTTCACGCTCGAAGGCTACGAGCCGCACCCCGCCATCAAGGCGCCCGTGGCCGTATGAAGCTGTCCGCCATCGTCGCCATGGCGGCGAACCGTGTCATCGGCGCGGGCAACCAGCTCCCGTGGCGGCTGCCCGCGGACCTCGCGCGCTTCAAGCGCATCACCATGGGCCACACCTTGGTGATGGGGCGCAAGACGTACGAGTCCATCGGCCGTCCGCTGCCGGGCCGCACCTTCATCGTCGTCACCCGTCAGCGCGGCTTCGCGCCCCCAGGCGTCCAGGTGGCGCACTCCGTGGACGAAGCGCTCTCCCGGGCGGAAGCCAGCGGCGACCCGGAGGTCTTCATCGCCGGAGGCGCGGACCTCTACGCCCAGACGATGGACCGCGTGCGGCGCCTCTATCTCACGCGCATCGCCCAGGACTTCCCCGGTGACACCCGGTTCCCTGACGTGGACCTGTCGGGTTGGACCTGCGTCGAAGAGGAAGCACACCCCGACGCCGAGCCGCCCCACACCTTCCTCACCTACGAGCGCTGACGCGCGCCTACATTCCTTCCCTCAAACGTTAAGCGCACAATCCGGACTTCACCCGTCAGTCCCAAGGAGCTCCGGATGCGCAAGACGTGGATGCAAGGACTTGGATTGGTTGCGGCGGTGGTGATGATGGCCTGTGGCGGCCCCGTGGAAGAGGCCCCCGTGGAGGAAATGGGCAGCGCCGAGCAGGAGCTGCGCATGTGTGACCTGCAGGGCCGGTGTGCCGCCAACGAGGTCTGCGTGGGCGGCCCCGGCGGCACCTGTTACCCGTGCAACCGCTTCCCGCAGTACTGCGACATCGTCATCGAATAGCGCGCAGGTGCAGCACTTTGAGGCGCCCGGCCATCCATCCGGCCGGGGGCCTCCCGTCCCGTCGCGTGGCACCTCCCGACGCCATGCACACCTCCACGGGATGCAGACCACCCTTTTGTCTCGTCCCATCGAAGTGCCCTGGCGGACCGCGGCCCTCTCCAGCGCCGCCGTGCTCACGGCTTCCAACGTGGTCGCGCTCGTGGCCAGCCTCCGGCTCGCTCCCTTGCTGCGCCACCGGCTGAGGCCGCGGCCTCGTGCCCTCCCCGCCCTGGCCGTCGGGGCCACCGCGCTGGGTGCGCTCGCCATCGGCGCGCTCAGCATCGGCACCCTGGCCATCCGCGCCCTGACCATTGGCAAGCTGCGGGGTGACGACTGGCAGGTGGACTCACTCCGCGTGGGCTCGCTCCAGGTCGTGGAGACGATTGGACCCTCGGGCTACTCCGACGTGAGCGCGACCTGACTCCGGCTGATTTTGAAGTTGCTTCGCAAGATTGAAAGGCCACCACCCCACTGGTAGAGGGGGTGGCATGACTCGCGCCGCCTCGCTGCTGGTGTTCCTCCTGCTTGCCCTGCCTGTGGCGTCCCGCGCGGACAACGGCGCCTCCGAGGAACGTACGTGGCACCGGCTCATCGGCATCCTCCAGTACCTGGAAGCGGACTATCCGCTCGCCATCGAGTCGCAGTCCGCGTTCGAGATGGAGGAGCAGAAGAGCTTCGCGGCGGAGGCGGTGGACGCGGCGCGCGGCCTGGGCCCCGCCGCGGCGGCCTTCCTGCCGCGCGTGGAGGCCATCCAGGCCCGCGTGGACAAGGGCGAGGACCCCCAGGGCGTCAGCCGCGACTGCGGTGAGCTGGTGGAGAACCTCGTCACGGCAGGAGGGCTGGCCCGCAGTCCGCGCCGCCCGCCGGACCTGGCGCTGGGCCAGTCGCTGTTCGCCACCAACTGCGCCGCGTGCCACGGCGCCGACGGCAGCGCGAACGTGGCCATCGCCGCCAACATGGAGCCGGCGCCCGCCAACTTCCAGGACGCGGAGCTGATGGAAGGCCTCACGCCGTACAAGGCCTTCAACACCACCAGCTTCGGCGTGCCGGGCACCGCGATGCCGGCCTACCCCACCCTGTCCGAGGAGGAGCGCTGGTCGCTGGCCTTCTACGTCTTCACCATGCGCCTGCCCGAGTGCGAGGGCACGCCGCCGCGCATCTCCCTGGAGCGGCTGGCCAACGCCACCGACGCGGACCTGGTGAAGGAGTTCGGCCAGGAAAACCTGGCCTGTCTGCGCCGGAAGATGCTGGAGGCGGACGAGGAGCGCTCGCTGCTCGCCGCCCGGGAGAACGTGCAGCAGGCCATGCGCCTGGGCGCCGCGGGAGACTTCGCGGGCGCGAAGGGGGCGCTGCTGGACGGCTACCTCAACGGCGTGGAGCCGGTGGAGCCCAAGCTCAGCGCGCGCGACTCGGCGCTGACGCTGAAAATCGAGCAGGGCTTCCTCAAGGCCCGCATGGCGGCGGAGCGCGGCAGCCCGCACCTCCAGGACGAGGGCCGGGAGCTGCTGGCGCTGCTGGACCAGGCGCGGCGTGACTCAGGCACCACCGCGAGCCTGCTGTCCACGATGTGGCTGACGCTGCTCATCCTGCTGCGCGAGGGCTTCGAGGCGACCATCATCGTCGCGGCGCTGCTGGCCGCGCTGCGGAAGATGAAGGCCACCGAGCACGCCCGCGTGGTGCACTTCGGCTGGATTTCCGCGCTCATCGTCGGCGCGCTGTCCTACGTGCTCGGCCGCCACCTGCTGGCCGGTGCCCAGCGCGAGTGGCTGGAAGGCATCGCCGCGCTCGTGGCGGTGGCCATGCTGCTGTACGCGGCGCTGTGGCTCAACGCCCGCTCCAACATCAGCCAGTTCATGGGCGAGCTGCGCGAGAAGCTGCAGGGCGCGCTGGGCCGCGGCAGCATGCCAGGCCTGTTCCTCATCGCCTTCACCGCCGTGCTGCGCGAGAGCTTCGAGACGGCCATCTTCCTCCAGGGGCTCGCGCTGGACTCGCCGGAGGGCGTGGCCTGGGGCGCGCTCGCCGGCGCGGTGGCCCTGGTGGCCCTGGTCCTCTTCATCAACCGGCTGGGGTACCGCCTGCCGATGAAGACGCTCTTCAACGCGTCCACCGTCATCCTGGTCCTCACCTCGGTGATGCTGCTGGGCAAGGGCCTGCACTCGCTGCAGGAAGTCGGCGCGCTGCCGCTGGCGCCCGTGCCCTTCGTCACCGTGGACCTCCTGGGCATCTATCCGGACGCGCTCTCGCTCGTTCCCCAGCTCCTGCTGGGCGGCGTCCCGCTGGTGCTCGTCCTGCTGCGCCGCAAGGGCCGTGCCCAGCCTGTCTCCGAGGCCTCCGCGGGCTAGGCGACGCGCGCCCGTCGTTGCGGTAGCGTGCCCCAGGTGAAGGTTTCGCGAGCGCACTCCATCGGGTTGGCCATGCTGGTCCTCTCCTCGGGGCAGAGCGCCGCCTGGGCGCAGGAGCCCCCCGCGAGTGAGCCCGCCCGGGCGCCCGCCTCCGAGCTGACGCCGCCGCCCCTGGTTCCAGCCCCGGGCGACTGGGACGTGCCCACACGCAGCGACGTCGACGCGGAGGGAGCCTCTCGTCCAGGACAGGAGCCGGAGGGCACGACCTCCGTCAACGAACAGGCCCTTCCTGGCAAGGCCCGCGCCCGCCCCGAGGACCCCGTGCCACGGGTGGCGGTGGAGTTCGTGGCCGGCGCCGGTGGCGGCCTCATCGCGGGCACCGTGGGCATGCTCACCGGCTTCATCGTGGGTGCGTCCACGGTGGGCTGCGACGAGTGCGGCATCGTCGCGGGTGTCGGTGGCTTCACCGGCGTGGTGGTGGGAATCCCCGCCGGGACGTGGCTGGGCGGCAGGCTCATGGGCGGCCGGGGCACCCTCCTCGCCACCGCGGGTGGCAGCCTCGTGGGCTGGGGGGGGGCGCTGATTGGCTCCGCGCTGCTGGGCATCGGAGACAACGAACCCGGCGGCGCGGTGTTCCTGCTGCTGCTCCCCGTGGTGGGCGCCGTCGCGGGGTATGAGCTCTCATCGCCGGAAGAGGAGCGCCCCGCGCTCACCCGCAAGGCCCCGAGCACGTTCCAGGTGGTCCCCGTCGCGGGGATGGGTGAACGCGGGCCGCGCCTGGGCCTCGCCGGCAGCTTCTGAGGCAACGCCCCCGGGGCAGCCGCGCGCCGTCCGTTCAGCGCGAAACCCGCCACGGAGGCGATGGCATCCGTGCCCGAGCCGTGCTCTCACTCCGGGCATCAGCGCCATGCCCTCCCATCCGCCCCGCCCC
>NZ_JABXEP010000060.1:0-46269 GCF_013372605.1 Myxococcus sp. AM009 | reverse complement strand
GTCGCGGGCCTCACGGCGGGCGGAGGCTCTGGCGGCCGGGCGCGGGCGGCGGGCGGCGGGGTGGGGTGGCTCGCGGGCACCTGCACCTGCACGGCCGGCGCGGGCGGCGGCGGCGGCGCGGCGGCGGCCTTGCCGGCCTTCGCGTCGCGGGCGTCCTGCTTGAGGCGCTGCTCGAAGGCGGACCACTCCGTCTTGAAGTGGTCCGGGTCCGGCCTCCCCTGCTCGCGGTGCTTCAGGGACGGGGCCCAGCGCACCGAGTACGCCTCGCCCGCGTGGAAGGTGGGCGGCGGCGGCAGGCCGTAGGTGGCCGGGTCGAAGAAGGCCTCGTCCAGGTCGTTGAAGCCGTACGCGCGCGCCTTGCTGACGAAGTTGGGGATGATGCCGGTGGGCGCGTGGTAGCCCAGGATGTGGTCGTCCTCGTCCTTGGTGACGGGCGTGAAGACGAAGATGTCCTGGGTGCGGTAGTCGCCCTTCTCGTTGAGGGGCAGCACCTCCGACAGGGCAATCGTCTTGCGGCTGCCGTCGTGGAGGCGCTCGCAGCAGATGATGAAGTTGATGGCGCTGGCCACCTGGGCGCGCACGGCCACCATGGGCAGGTCCACGCCGGACATGAGGCACAGCGACTCGATGCGGCGCAGCGTGTCCGTGGGCGTGTTGGCGTGCGTGGTGGCCAGCGAGCCGCCGTGGCCGGTGTTCATGGCCTGCATGAGGTGGAAGGCTTCGCCGCCGCGCACCTCACCGACGACGATGCGGTCGGGGCGCAGTCGCAGCGCGGAGTGGAGCAAGTCGCCCATGTCCACCGCGCCCTTGCCGAACTTGTCGGGGGGCCGGCTCTCGAAGGGCACGACGTGGGACTGGTTGAGCTGGAGCTCGGCCGAGTCCTCGATGGTGAGGATGCGCTCCTCGTCCGGGATGAGCGACGACACGATGTTGAGCAGCGTCGTCTTGCCGGAGCCCGTGCCGCCGGCCACCAGCATGTTGAGCTTGGTGGCGATGCCCGCCTCGATGAGGCGCGCCATCTGCGGCGTGAGTGAGCCGAACTTCATCAAGGATTGGACCGTCAGCTTCTCCTTGAAGAACTTGCGGATGGAGATGGTGGTGCCCTTGCGCGCGATGGGCGGAATCACCACGTGGATGCGGCTGCCATCCGGGAGGCGCGCGTCCAGGCGGGGGCGCTCCTCGTTGAGCATGCGGCCGACGAACTGGGCCATGTTGCGCGCGGCGCCGAGCAGGCCTTCGTCGGTGAACGATGCATCCACTTTCGTGAGCCGGCCCTTGCGCTCAATCCAGATGTCGGTCGGGCCGTTGATCATGATTTCCGACACGGCCTCGTCGTCCATGTAGGGCAGGACGGGCTTGAGGAACGCGCGGAGTGACTCGGTGTACATCGTCATGGCGCCACCCAGGCTAGCGCGCTCTGGCCCCAGGGCCCAAGAACCCGCCCCGCCTGCCTGGCTGCTTTCTGGGGCAGGGGCCGCCCACAGACGGTTTCCGGTGTGGACAGGTGGAAAGCAGTGGGCCCTCCTGGAGCCCGGTGCTTCAATGCCGCCGCCGCAGGAAGGGGAGGCGTTCATGCTCGCGGAAGGGCTGCCGGAGGACTGGAAGCAGGAGCTGCGCGCGGCGTTGGCGTCGCCGTCGTTCCAGGCGCTGGAGCGCTTCGTCGAAGCGGAGCGGCGGGAGGCCACCGTCTTCCCGTCGGAGGAGGACCTCTTCTCCGCCTTCCGGCTCACGCCCTATGAAGACGTGCGGGTGCTGCTGCTGGGGCAGGACCCCTACCACGGGCCGGGACAGGCACATGGGCTGGCGTTCTCGGTGCAGCCCGGGGTGGCGCCGCCGCCGTCGCTGGTGAACATGTTCAAGGAGCTGGAGAGCGACGTGGGCGTGCCCCGCCCGAAGGACGGCTCGCTGATTCCGTGGGCTCGGCAGGGCGTGCTGCTGCTCAACGCGGTGCTGACGGTGCGGCAGGCGAAGCCCAACAGCCATGCGGGGCACGGCTGGGAGGACTTCACGGACGCCGTCATCCGCGCGGTGAGCGCCAAGGATGACGCGGTGGTGTTCCTGCTGTGGGGCCGCTACGCGCAGAAGAAGAAGAGGCTCATCGATGCGAAGCGGCACGTCATCATCGAGGGCACGCACCCCTCGCCGCTGTCGGCCAGCAACGGCTTCTTCGGCAGCCGTCCCTTCAGCGCCGTGAATGAGGCGCTGGCGTCCCACGGCCGTCCGCCCATCGACTGGCGCCTGTCCGCCTGAAGGGGCGGCGAGCCCGAGTGAGGCTCGGGCCGGACACACTGGGGCGGCGTTGATACGCTGCGGCGCGACATGACCGCTGCCTTCCTCGCCGCCACCACCCCCGAGCCGCTCTCTCCCAACCGCTACGGCATCCGCTTCACCGCGCCCTGGTATCAGGGCAAGGGCGCCTATGGCGGCATCGTCGCGGGGACGACACTGCGCGCGCTGGAGCACACCCTGGCGCAGGCCCAGCAGGCGGGGCGCCCCGTGCGCACGCTCACCGCGCACTTCTGCGCGCCCGCGGTGGAGGGCGACGCGGAAATCCAGACGCGGATTGAAAGGACGGGGCGGCTCGTCACCCACGCGACGGCGCGCGTGGAGAGCGCCGCGGGGGTGCTGTGCGTGGCCACCGCCACGTTCGGCGCGTCGCGCGGTGGGGTGACGGAGTACTTCGACGTGAAGCGCCCTGTCGTGCCGCCGCCGCACGAGGTGCCCGCGGTGCCGGACGACGTGCCCATGCCCACCTTCTGCAGCTTCTTCGAGTACCGCTTCTGCGTGGGCTCGGCGCCGTACTCTGGCGCGGACGTGGCGGAGACGGGCGGCTGGATTCGTCCCAGGGACACGCTGGTGCTGGACGCGCCGCTGTGCGTGGGGCTGATGGACGCCTATCCGCCGTCGGTGCTCTCGCGGGTGGACGGCTTCCACGCGGCGGCGAGCGTGGACTTCACCGTGCACTTCTTCCACGACCTGCCGCGGCCCGGCCTGCGCGAGGACGCCTACTTCCTGCGCACGGGGCGCTCGCGGCAGGCGGCGGAGGGCTACTCGGAGGACTTCCAGCAGCTGTGGACCCAGGAGGGCGAGCTGCTGGCCCAGTGCCGCCAACTGGTGGCGGTGCTGGGCTGAACGGCCGAGAATGCCTCCCTGAGCAGCGAGGAGGCCGACGCTACTCCAGAGTTCAGTTGAGCTGACGGAAGGATATGAGGTGGCGGAACCAAGCGGCGAGCTTGGCGAGAGGAGTCCCCGCGTGGGCCTGAGTTATCCCCTCATTTGAAGTTTCCCCTCGGAGAAGCAGTGAGGAGCCGGCCAAACTCACTCCAAGGGGAAATTGGAAATAATGAGGGGATGCCTCCGCGCGTAGGCAGCGCACCTTCCTGTCGCATGTGGCGAAGCAGAGCGGGCATTTCTTCCGCTGTCATGCCCTGCTTTCAGAACTGGTGGAGTAGTCAGATGCTGAGCTTGGCTTTCGTATGTTGAGCTTGGTAATGGCTGTGTCTAGTAACAATTTGTTGTTGGGCAGCCGGAGAACGTTTACTGACACTGAGCTATGTCTCGGAATCGAGCGTCCTCGCCATGGACTTCAGGTTCTGGAGCGCATCCTCAATGTTCTGGATCATTCGGGTGGCAATCTGCGCCGGTGACTCGGTGTCCGAAGAAGCACCTCCGTCGTCACGGAGCCACATCAAGTCCCAGTTGCACTTCTCACGGGCCTGAACTTCCTCGTAGGAGAACCTACGCCACCGGCCCAACGGCGACTGAGGGGTCCAAGTCGGGGCCCGCTTGGCATGAGCACCGGCCTTGTAACAGTCGACGAACTCCTGCACGTCCTCGCGGGTCAGGGGATTTGTCCGGAGGGTGACTCGCATTCTACTTCGCAGGTCGTACACCCAGAGGGCGCCAGGTTTCCGTGCAGGCCGGGAACGACGATCAAAGAAAATGACGTTCGCCTTCACGCCTTGCGCGTAGAAGATCCCGGTCGGCAGGCGAAGGATGGTGTGGACATCTGCGGAGTCCATCAGTCGGCGACGGATGACCTCGCCTGCGCCACCCTCGAAAAGCACGTTGTCGGGGACAACGATGGCGGCGCGGCCATCGGGCTTCAGCAAGGTGAAGACGTGCTGGACGAAGTTCAATTGCTTGTTCGTGGTCGCCGCCCAGAAGTCATCGCGGTTGAGTGCCAATGTTTGGCGCTCGTCCTGGGCGCTCTCGGAGGCTAGGGTGATGCTGGACTTTCGCCCGAACGGCGGGTTCGTGAGCACCACATCGAATCTGGTTTGGGGTTTTTCGCGGAGGCTGTCGCCCGTGACGACAGGCACATCCGACTCGTCCTCAGAGTCGCCGATACCGTGCAGCATCAGGTTCATCGCCGCCAAGCGACTGACCGAGCCGACGAGTTCGTATCCCCGTATGGCCCGCCGCTTCAGGTGCTCGCGCTGCTTCTTGGCCAGTCTTGAATGAGTCGAAATATATTCGTGCGCCGTTAGTAAGAACCCTCCGGTACCGCAAGCGGGATCGCAAATGGTCTCTCCCGGAGCGGGCTGAACGACCTCGACGATGCTTCGAACTAGCGCACGGGGGGTGAAGTACTGCCCGGCTCCGCTCTTCGTGTCCTGAGCATTTTTCTCAAGAAGCCCCTCGTAGGCTTCGCCCTTGATATCGATGTCCCGCCCGGTCCACTGCTCGGCATCAATGAGGTCGATGATGAGCAGGCGCAGCTTGGCAGGGTCTTGAATCTTGTTCCGCGCGCCGTTGAAGATGACGCCAAGAATGCCCTCGCGCTTACTGAGGTCGGAGAGGATTTTCGAATAGTGCCGAGCCAGGGCGGCCCCGCGCTTGTTCAACAGGCTGTCCCATCGATAAGGCGCAGGGATGAGTGACACGCGTCGCGCGGTTTGTAGTTCCTGCTCGTGTGCCATCTTTAAGAAGAGCAGGTAAGTCAACTGCTCGCAATAATCCGGATACGACATGCCGTCGTCTCGTAGGACGTTGCAGAAGTGCCAGAGCTTCTGCACCAGCTTTTGTGCTTCTCGACTCACGTTACCTCTCGTTTCGTCGCTACAAAGTGTTGTATAGGGCGTCGACCCACTTGTTGCTCCTAAACCCCTTGATGTAGGCCCTGGCCGCTGCTGAGTGTTCGGAATTGGGATCTGCTAGCTTGCGAAGCTCGCCCTCGACCCATTCGCACGAACTCCTGTCATTCTTCTTGAGACATTCGTTCCCGAGCTTGATGAGGGAGTCTATGCGATTGAAGATCAACTTCCTCTTTGAGACGATCCCCTGATGGTCGAGGTGGTACAACTCGATCGACTTCTTGGCACGGGCGTTCAATGACGCATTCTCGTCTGCGGCATACCTCGGGACAGGACGCCCGTCTTGTTCGAACCACAATGCGCCAATGTCAGCGCGAACCGTGGGATCCAGGAGAAGCGGTCGCTCATTCCCCACGTCCTGCGGACGAAACGCACGATCCTTCTCGCGCTCCAAGGGGAAGTGATTGTGCTTTCCGCCGGCCGTCCCATGCTCCTCGTCCGTCCGACGGCTGTTGCAGTAGGTGCAGCTATATCGATAGTTCGAGGGGGTGAACGCCAGCCACCAGTAACCAGGGTGCTCCTTGCAATCGACCGGAGAGTTCTTGGGGCGGTAGTGGTCCACGTTGTCATCGGACCGCTCCTGCTCTGTTTCGCAGTACCAGCACTTATTGTTCGACTTCTGGGCGAGAAGTTCCTTTACCTCCTGCCAGACTTTGGCGTGATTGTTGATGACCACCGAGCGCTCTGCGGGTGACGCGCTCGCGGCGGCGGCGTGAGCCTTCTGTGCCTTCTCCTCCCATTTCGGCCCGCGGCTCCGCTTTATGTCATTTTCGATGTCTGAGATATCGATGAATCGCATCTAGGGCATTGGCTCGGACGCGAGCTCCTCCACAATCCTATCCGCCAACTCTTCCTTCTTCTTGACCTCGTCGGGTGTCAACACGGGCTGGAGCAATCCTCCCTTCTCTTGGAGCTTGCTCATTGCCCTCACGAAGGGGCGGTAGAGCGGATCTGGCACCGTCCGGGTGAAGTCGAGATCCCCCAGTTGCTCATTTAGCTCCGCGAGCCGCTCGCGCTCCGGCTCCGACAGCGTGTCCTTCACCGCGAGCTTTCGTTTCTCGTCCAGGAGCCTCAGCGTGGGAAGATCGAGCGTCGATCGCAGCCCGAAGAGGTCGCTAGTCAGGATTGCCTCCACGCCCATTCCTTGCGGCGCTTGCTCGGGGCGCTCCGCCGCGACGCGTCCGGTGTCGGACTCCCGGTGCATGATCCGAATTTCCTCGCGCTTGAGCCCGGCAATGACGAGAGGGTCGTGCGTCGTCATGATGATGTGGCTCGTCTCCTGCTTTCCCACCACCTTGTTGACTTGCTCGATGTACCTCATGCTCCAGGTCGGGTTGAGGTGCGTGTCCGGCTCGTCAAGGAGAAAGAGAGATTCGTCCTCCCGGGTGAAACGAAGCAAGCCGAGCACCATCAGTAACTGCTGTTCTCCCTCGCTGAGTTCCCGGAATGTCAATGTGCCATCGACGTTGCGAGCCTTCACTCGAATCCGGACTTCACTGATCAGATCGGAGATGTAGGTGCTCTCAAGCGCTTTGAAGAATTCCTGTTGGCTCTGGTAGCTGCTCGCGAGGTCTTGAAGAGCCTTGAGATCCCTCAGATAGAGGTACAGGTGCTGCACCTGCTTTCCGCTCGTTCCGAAGGGAGTTGGCAACCGGCGTGGGAGCCGGAGGGGCGCCAATGCCAGAGCGTAGAGTTTATCGAGAAAGCCACGCACCACGCCCTTGGCTCCCCAGAATCGGGGGTCGCCCGCCTGCGCCCGCCTGCTCTTGCTCCAGTCGGGTTGCTTCATCACGAAGAGGACCGAATCCAGTCCTTCAATCCTCAGTTCCGTGGACAAGAATTTGAGGGCTTCGGCATCCTGCTCGGTAAAGAACGCCAGTAAAACGAACTGGCTGTGCACAAGCCGGGCGTAGAAAAGCGGACGGAGCGGGCGGTCGTCTCCGTGAACCAACGCCTTGTAGAAATGGGTGTGGTGTTGCTCGAAGTGACTCTCCATTCTATTGCTTGGCCCCGAGTAGTACCCGAAGACATAAGTGGGCAGATACCGTGGGTCGCCTTGGATGAACTTCTTATAGGTAACGGCGGTTCCGTTGACTGTGACCTGGACGCTTTCCCTTTCTCGGCGCGGGTCCGCGTCGATATGAACGCTGGCGCCTCGGCAGGTGTAGTCGAGTTTGTATCGGAACGCTGGGGATGAGCCGAGATCCAGGTCCCGGAAGATGATGATCAGTGCCTCAAGCAGGTTCGACTTCCCCGTGCCGTTCTGCCCTACGATCACGGTGACTAAAGAGTTCTCGCCCTTGTCGAAAACGATCTCGAAGTCTTTCAGGTTCTTGAAGCTTTCGATCTGGAGCCGGTCGAGATTCATGGCGACACTTTCAGCCGTGGTTCGCCGTGTGCATCTCGGTCTTGCACGATTTTTTTCTGCTTCTCCAGCTCACGCAACTCGGTGAAGAACTCGTCCACGACCTCTTCGTTGAATCCTGCCTCGCGGAACAAGGCGTCAGGCTTGAGGGGTGACTTGGCCTCGCTCAGGACCAAAAGGAGTGATCGTCTGGGTAACTCGGTGGGAGCCCCCTGCTTCTGTCTGCGTACCATCTTCGTGCTGTCCTTCCGTTCCGCAGCCGCCTTGCTTTTCTGGGCAGTAGCGTGCTGTCGGAGCGACTTCACCAACTCATCCGCGCTCACGGCGGTGCTCGAGGGAGGAAAGAGCGCGCCCGTGAAGGCCTTCCGGAGCAACTCCATCCGCAGCGCTGGGGCCTCTGCGAGTCCGACGGCGATGGATCTCGCGGACAGATCGGCCTTCTCAAAGAGTCGACTCAAATCCGCGACGATACGATGCTGCTCGGCGGGTGGGGGAATGGGAAGAGGGAGCTTCCGCAAGTCCTCTATGTTGACACCGGTGTAGGCGATCCCGTGGGCATGGTTCTTGAGCCAGACTTGGCTTGTGGGCGCGGCGATGAGCATGGCCATCAGTGCGGAGGCCGCCCGATCCAAGGGGACGATTCGAGCCACCTCGCGCGAGATATTGAACCCCGCGCACTTCCGTGGGACGCTGGCAACGCCACCCATGGTTCCTCGAATGGTCACCAGCACGTCATCCTCCTGAAGTATCGTACGCTGATAGCTCTCGGCGATTCTGGGCGAAATCCGCTTCACCGAGCCGAGGTCGATGCGAAGACGCCGAACGTCGCTGGACCGCAACGTGGGGACGCCACCATCCATCGTCTCTCCAAGTTGAACGACGCCGTAGGTGATCGGCTGGGTTGCGTCGGAGAGTTGATCCAAGGTCGCCCAAGTCCACCCGGCGGGCAGCGGGGTGCTCAGTTCCTCCGAGGGCGCGAAGGGCTCCGGGTAACGCTGTTTCCATGCGTCGTTCTTAGGTTTCTCACCCTTAGCGGCGAAGACTGCTAGCTGTGCTTCTTCCCATCGCGCGCGGCGAAGGCGGAGCAGCTCCTCAAGGTACTCCTCCCCTGAATTGGATTCAGCCGTGTCGCCGGTAACAGGCTCGGAAGGAGCCGGAAGGAGGGTGCCCCGATACGCTGCGGCCAGCAGCGCGTTCCGGTAGTCCTTCTCGTTGGCCTTGGCTCTCTCAAGTGATGCGACGGTCTGGTCCAGCCTAGCGAAGTGTACCTCCAGCTCGGAGTTGATCCGCAGCTGGTCCTCCGTTGGTGGCACGATGAAGGGAACCGTGTCCGCCAGCGTCGTCGCGGAGATGCTCGCTTGGTTGACGTAGTGCGTGCAGCGATGTCTGAAGTAACCGGTCATCCACAGGTAGTGGAGTTGGTGCGCGACGAAGACGTTGGATAGACCGGGGCCAGGCCTGATCCGGGTAATGTGGTTCGAGAACCCCCAAGTGGCTTCGATCGTGACCGGGGCCGTCTTCCCGACGAGTTCCGGGCTGTTCGTGTTGTTGAAGGCGACGTCGCCAGTGGTGATTCGAAGAGCATCCAAGGAGTCCGGCACGTACTTGGCCTGGGAAACATCGAGTCGGCCGTTCCGGTCGAGATTTCCCGGGCGCAGGTGTAGGATGCCCCGTTTCTCCATGTTGTGCTCGCTGGCGGAGTACCCTGAGCGGATGTCGGGGAGGGCATCTCCTACCGTGGTGAGTACCCAGGAGCTCGGGATTGTGTGGGGATCGAGCGGGTAGTGTTCGTCAACCAGGGTACGGGTCATTCTGTCGCCGGGTGCCATGCCTGAGCGGATTTTGAGCGCTTCTTACCCTGCCTGACCAGATGCGGCACGTACGAACTGTGCCCAACGGCCCACCGTCGCCGCACTGATGCACCGCAAGAGCGGATCGGCATGGAGCAAGTGGCAGCGTAAACGGCTAAAACTCCTAAAAATAATCTCCGAGGAGCGGGCGCATCCCTGTGGTCTCAGCTTGCGGCTCCACGCTCGACGCGCGCGAGGACGAGGTAGCCCGAGGGCTGGCCGGTCGCAGCAGTACATGCTGAGGTTGGCACTCCCTGCGCTGATGGAAGATGCGGGGGGCCGTCTCGATCAGGTGCAAAAAATTGCGCAACCTCCGCGACGGACTCGTCCTCCTCCAGCACAAGGTTCACCGCACCAACCGTGAACTTCGAGCTGGACCTACGCCGCTGCCGGCATTTCTCGCTCCGTCATCGAGCACCCCTCCACCACATAGGAATGTCCACGGAAGCGGGCGACTCTCAGCGGGTGCTGCTCGCTACCTGATTGGCCTCACCACACAAAGTGCGGGAGAGCCACGGAAGCGGACGAAGCTCACTGCCTTGAGAGAGGCTCGCAGGTGTGGCGTACGTGCGGTGGGGGGCTCGGTCAAGGGGATTTCGCAGGAATGCGAGGGGGCAGCTGTGGATTATGCACTGCCAATTTCGTGTGGGTGAATGTGCCGCCTGTTCGCACCCGCATTCTGTGCACTTCCCGTCGGATTGAGGTCTGTTGGAAGGCGGCAGCGCATGGCGTATCTGCTTTCGCCCGCGCTGAAGAAGGCGGCCACTCTGGGACTGGAGGCTTGGCCGCCAGTTGGTGGCGGTGCTGGGATAGCGCTCAAGCCGCGGACGCGAGCTGCTTCACCAGCAGCCGCACCAGCTCCACGGGCTGGATGGGCTTGGGCAGCAGCTCCGCGCCGTAGCGGATGGCCACGGACACGAGGTCATCCAGGTCCTCGTGTCCGGTGAGGAAGATGAACGGCACCCGGCAGTCCTTCAGCTCACGCATCACAGTGAGCACGTCGGAGCCGTTCATGTCCGGCATGTTGTAGTCGCAGAGGATGGCGGAGACGCTGGACAGGTCCAGGTTGAACGCCTCGGCGGGTGACTGCACCGTCACGACCCCGTAGCCCGCGCTCTGGAGGATGTCCCGCACCACCGAGAGCACGAAGGCGTCGTCGTCAATCACCAGCACGTTCTGCATCGGGGCCATCTCCGCGAGCGGTTCCGCTCATCCTACCTGAGCATGTCCCGGGAGCTTGTCACGTCACACATGTCTCACGGCACGGGGCGGGACGGACCCGGGGAGGGGATGAGCACCAGGTCCTCCTGCGGTGGGATGAGGTACTCCGCGCCCGTCTCGGTGACGACGGCCATCTCCTCCACGGCGATGATGCGCTGGGCGCCCTCGCCGCCGTCCGGCCACGCGAAGAACCCGTCGAAGGCGAAGACCTGCCCGGGCCGGACGATTCGCGCCGCCTGGCCCGCCGCGGGCTTGCCCTGCTGCGCGCCGGAGAGCGCCGGGCCCACGTCATGCGCCCAGTAGCCCACCGGGTGCCCCGTTCCCCACATCACGGGCGCGGAGCCGGCTTCACGCATCCAGTCGCGCTGGGCCTTGTCCACGTCCCAGCCGCGCACGCCCGGCTTCAGGGTGGCCAATGCAATGCGGCTGCCCTTCTTGCCCTTCTCCCACTTCTCCAGGGCCGCCTTGGGCGGCTGCGTCTCGCCCGGCGCCAGCACGTAGGCGAAACGCTGGATGTCCGTCACCCACATGCCGCCCACGCGGATGCCGAAGTCCGTCTGGATGAAGTCACCCGGCTGGATGACGCGCTCGGTGGCGTGGGAGTGGCCGCGCGTGGGGCCACTCTGGACGTTGGGGTTCTGGTCCGGCGCCCAGGCGTCGCCCACGCCCAGCTCCGCCATGCGCTGGCGGAGGAAGCGGGCCACGTCCACGTCGCGCGTCTTGCCCGGCACCACCGCGCGGTAGGCCTCGATTTCCAGCTGGGACGTCAGCGCGGCGGCCTTGCGGAGGATGTCCACCTCCTCGGGCAGCTTCACGGAGAGCCACTCGGAGACGAGGTCCTCGGAGGACACCAGCTTCTTGCGCAGCGCGGGCGTCAGGGCCTTCTCCAGCGCGGCGCGCTGCGTGGCGGACAGGCCATCCGCCACCGTCACCGACGTGGACGAGTTGACGGCGATGCGCTTCGGCTTCGCCGCCGCCAGCCGCGAGGCCACTTGCGCGTAGAGCTTCGTTCCGCGCGGCAGCGCCACCACCTCGTCCAGCGGCGCCACGTCGCGGAGCGCGGTGGCCTCGCCTTCGGGTGACAGGGCCACGCCGCGCACGGCCTCGCCTTGCTTGAGGAACAGGAAGGCGGCGGTGCCTCCGGCGTTCTCACAGCCGACGTGGATGGCCAGCGGGTCATTGTCGTTCTCCCGGCAGATGACCACCCACGCGTCCACGTTGGCGCGGGCCATGGCCTGGGGCAGCAGCTTCTGGATGCGCGCCTTGCGGATGCGGGGCCAGGCGTCCTGGGACGCGATGGGGTCGGCGGGCGCGGCGCTGGCGATGGGGGCGGCGAGGAGCAGGGCGAAGAGCAGGGCGTGCCGGGCGCGAGTCATGCGGGGAAGGTCCTTTGAGGAAGAGGCCCCATCATCCCCGAGCGCCCGGCGAGAAGGGACTCGCGCGGCGTGAAGTCGTGTGGCGTGCGTGCGAAGAACCGTGCGAAGCCCGCCATCCGACGGCGCCGTGCAAGCGTTGCCGCCGTGGCTCGTTTAAGGTGTGTCCATGGCCAAGCGCACGTCCCAGAAGCGTCCGTCAAAGGCGAAGAAGCCCTCCGCGTCGAGGGCAGCGGCGAAGGAGGCCGCCGCCCCGAAGAAGGCCGCCGCCCCGAAGAAGGCCGCCGCCCCGAAGAAGGCCGCCGCCCCGAAGAAGGCCGCCGCCCCGAAGAAGGCCGCCGCCCCGAAGAAGGCCGCCTCCAGGGCTCGCGCCGCGCCCCGTCGGGCCAGCGCGCCGGTGTCCGAGCCCGCGACCGCGGCGCCTCGGCCCCCCGTGCTGGAAGCCGAGCCCGTGCTGGACGCCGAGCCCACGCCGCGCCGCCCTGGCCCCAAGGCGCTCCCGTCCGGCGAGCCCGCGGGCCGCGTGCTGCCCTTCGAAATCGACCCCAAGCGCATGGAAGAAGGGCTGCGCAAGCTCCAGGGGGAGATGGTCCACTGGGCCAACAAGGGCCGCTACACGCGGGTGCGCTTCAAGTTCCGCGGCAAGCAGCTGCTCCCGGACCTGCCGCTGGCCGCCGTGGTGGCCGCGGAGGGGCTCACGTTCTACTGGGGCGGCATCCTGCGCGTGCTCGTCGCGAACGTGGTGGGCGGCAGCGTGTTCCAGGTGGAGCTCGTGAATGACGCGGAGAAGCGCGTCCAGGCGGGCAAGGAGGCCCTGCTGTCGGGCGACGTGGACCAGGCGCTGGTGCACTTCCGGGAGGCCGTGGCCATGGACCGGGACGCTCCCGCCGCGCACCTCAACGTGGGCGTGGCCTTGAAGCTCAAGGGCGACCGGGAAGGGGCCCTGGCGGCGTTCGAAAAAGCGAAGGAGAGAGACCCGGAAGGACCGGTGGGAACCGAAGCCGAGCGCCTGGCTGCTCCCTTGCGCCCGCGGGGCTGAAAAAGGCCCGCTCAAGCGTTCAAAAAAGAGTCCCATCCCGGCATCCCGCCGTTCGGGGCGAAAGCCCCTTGTTTCCCCTGTTGACGCTGGGAAATCCAGGGGTTACGAACGCTCACCCACTGGACGGCGGCCCCCATTCGCGGGCCCCTCCGCAGACTTCCAGAGCTCATGGCTGACGACACGACCGACAAGCCGGCATCGCCCTCCGCGCCTCCTCCCCCGGACAGCGCTGGAGAGCTCATTCCCGTCAACATCGAAGACGAGATGCGCCGTTCGTATCTCGACTACTCCATGTCCGTCATCGTGGGGCGCGCGCTGCCCGACGTGCGTGACGGACTCAAGCCCGTGCATCGCCGCGTGCTGTTCGCGATGAATGACCTGGGCAACCTCCACAACCGGGCCTACAAGAAGTCCGCCCGCGTGGTGGGTGACGTCATCGGTAAGTACCACCCGCACGGTGACTCGTCGGTGTACGACGCCATGGTGCGCCTGGCGCAGGAGTGGAGCCTCCGCTACCTGCTGGTGGACGGCCAGGGCAACTTCGGCTCGGTGGACGGCGACTCGCCCGCGGCCATGCGCTACACGGAAGTGCGCATGGAGCGGCTGGCGGAGGACCTGCTGGCGGACATCGACAAGGAGACGGTGGACTTCGGTCCCAACTACGACGACTCGCTGGAAGAGCCGCTCGTCCTCCCGTCGAAGTTCCCCAACCTCCTGGTCAACGGCAGCAGCGGCATCGCGGTGGGCATGACCACCAACATCCCGCCGCACAACATGACCGAGGTCATCACCGGCACGCTGCACCTCATCGACAACCCGGGCTGCACGGTCCGTGACTTGATGGAGTTCATCACCGGTCCGGACTTCCCCACCGGCGCCATCATCACCGGGCGCGAGGGCATCGTCCGCGCCTACGAGACGGGCCGCGGTCAGGTCACCATCCGGGCGCGCTCGGACGTCGAGACCTCCAAGAAGGGGGACCGCGAGGCCCTCATCTTCACGGAGATTCCGTACCAGGTGAACAAGGCGCGGCTCATCGAGAAGATCGCCGAGCTGGTGCGCGAGAAGAAGCTGGAGGGCATCAGCGACATCCGCGACGAGAGCGACCGCCAGGGCATGCGCATCGTCATCGAGCTCAAGCGCGATGCGATTGCGCAGGTGGTGCTCAACAACCTGTACGCGATGACGTCGCTGGAGACGACCTTCGGCGCGGTGATGCTGGCCATCGACGGGGGCCAGCCGCGCACGCTCAACCTGAAGGAGATGCTGGACCGGTTCATCGCGCACCGCCGCGACGTGGTGACGCGCCGCACGCGCTACGAGCTGCGCAAGGCGCTGGCGCGCATGCACATCGTCGAAGGTCTGCTCGTCGCGCAGGACCTCATCGACCTGGTGGTCAGCCTCATCCGCGCGTCCAAGGACCCGGACGAGGCGCGCTGGGGCCTGATGCACATCCTGTCGCCCGCGCTGTACGAGCACGAGCGCTTCGCGACCCTCCAGCGCATCGACTACGCGCAGGCGAAGGCGCAGATGGAGCTGCTCGTCTCCCGCGCGCGCAACGAGGAGCCCAGCTACGGGGGCCTGGCGCACAAGTACGAGGGCGCGGGCTTCAGCGAGGGCCAGGCGCAGAACATCCTGGAGATGCGGCTGCAGCGGCTCACCGGCCTGCAGCGCGAGGAGCTGTTCCGCGAGCTGATTGGCCTGGTGCGCGACATCGCGCGGCTGCGGGACATCCTGGCCAACGAGAGCAGCCTGCTCGGCGTCATCAAGACGGAGCTCGTGGAGATTCGCGAGCGCTACGGCGACAAGCGCCGCACGGAAATCACCGGCGCCGTGGATGAGATGACCCGCGAGGACCTCATCGCCGAAGAGACGATGGTCGTCACCTTGTCGCACACGGGCTACGTGAAGCGCTCGCCGCTGACCGAGTACCGGGCGCAGAAGCGCGGTGGGCGCGGGAAGACGGGCGCGGCGACGAAGGAAGACGACTTCGTCAGCAAGCTGTTCGTGGCCAGCACGCACGCGTTCCTGATGCCGATTACGACGAAGGGCAAGCTGTACTCGTTGAAGGTGCACCAGATTCCGCAGGCCAGCCGCACGTCGCGCGGCAAGGCCATGGTGAACCTGGTGCAGTTCGGCGAGGGCGAGCGGCTGGCGCAGGTGCTGGTGACGCGGGACTTCCCGGAGAACCGCTACGTCTTCTTCGTGACGAAGCGGGGCGTGGTGAAGCGCACGGACCTGAGCGCGTTCGAGAACGTCCGCTCCAGCGGCATCATCGCGCTGGGCATCGACGACGGGGACGAGCTGGTGGCGGTGATGATCACCGACGGCAGCAAGGACATCCTGCTGTCGACGGCGTCGGGCATGAGCATCCGCTTCCCGGAGACGGAGGTCCGCTCCATGGGCCGCCAGGCCTACGGCGTGAAGGGAATCACGCTGGAGGACGGCGACCAGGTGGTGGGCGCCGACATGGTGGAGACGGACACGGCCATCCTCACGGTGACGGAGAACGGCTACGGCAAGCGGACGCAGGAGACCGAGTACCGGCAGCAGGGCCGTGGCGGCAAGGGCATCATCGACATCAAGACCACCGAGCGGAACGGCAAGGTGGTGGGTCTGCTCCAGGTGAAGGAGTCGGACGAGGTGATGATTGTCACCAACGGCGGCATGCTCATCCGCATGCGGGTGAAGGAAATCTCCGTCATCGGCCGCAACACGCAGGGCGTGCGGCTGATTGCGCTGGAGAACGAGCAGGAGAAGGTCATGGCCATCTCCAAGCTGCCCGAGAGCGATGAGACGGAGGAGAACGGCGAGGCGGTGACTCCCGTGGAGAGCGTGGACGCCACGGGGGAGGCCGCGGCTCCGGTGGAGGCCATGGGTGAGACCACGGCTCCAGCGGAAGCCGCTGCCGAGCCGGCCCCGGCGCCCGAGGAGGGTGGTACCCCGGGTGACGAGGAGCCCACGCAGGGCTGAGTCGTCCGTTGAATTGCCGGAAGGCTGACTGACGGGGACGCGGCGGAAGTCGCGTCCCCGTTGTCATTCAAGGCGCATCATCCAGCAGGTTGAGCTGACCTTGCGCAACGGCGCGGTAATGCGGGACCACCTCGGCGGCCAACACGTCCCGCATTTCCTGGCGGGCACTGTCGAGGTCACCCGCGCGCTTGTGTTGATACATCCGGTGAAGTGCATTCACCATCCGGCTGGAGCCTTCGCTGATGCGACGCGAGCACTCATGGAGGAGCTCCAGGGCGCTCGTGTCCGACGCAAGTGCCGCAGTCGCCTCGGCTTGGCTGATGCCCACTTCGCGAGCCGTTCGCGCCAGGAGTCCCCGCACTTCGATGGTGAGCATCAGGGGCTCTCCATCGCGCAGCACCCGGCGAGCAAGGGCGCGAATTGGATCCCAATCGAGTTCTTCAGCCATGCGCTATTTGAGTGGCCCCTCCAGCCATCCTGTTTGCAGTCGCCATAGGCACGAATGCACGTTCGCTTCCATTCGGGGAGGGCTGCATTATGCGAGTCATCCCACTCGACGGGTGTGGTGTCCGTGGCGACTTGGACGCCGGTCATGAGCACAGCGGCCTCGGCAGCGGAAAGCCCACATGCTTCGGGCATGCCGGGGAATCGCTGGAGGCAGCACGATACGGAATCGGAGCAGGAAGCCAGTGCGTACGGTTCGCCTCGTCTCCCGGTGGAGTGCGCGCCACTGGAACATCCCAGGGCAAGGCTTACGAGCACACATCCCAAAGGCGTGGCAGTGTTCTTGATTTTCATTGAATACTGCTTAGCGCAGTTCCGCGGGAAGCCGGCTGACATCCAACTTCGGCACACCCACCTGCGTCACCGCTTGCGCGCCAAACCAGTTCGCCAGCGCGGCGCAGCGCTCAAACGGCAGCCCTCGCAGCAGCCCCAGCGTGAAGCCCGCGAGGAAGCAGTCCCCCGCGCCCGTGGCATCCACTTCCTCCACGGCCACCGTGGCCACGTCGACGCGCGCCTCCGCCGTGAGCACCGTGCAGCCCCGCGCCCCGCGCGTCACCACCAGGCACGTCCGCTGACGCACCCGCTCGATGTCCATCGCTCGGGCTTCCTCCTCGCTGGCCTTCAACACCCGGAGTCGCTCCAGCAGCCCCGCGAAGGGCGTGTCCTCCAGGCGGAGGTTGAGCACCCGTCCGTCGCCATCGAAGGCCCGAAGCAACCCCTGCGCATCCGCCAGCACATGCCGCGCCCGCTCGGAGGCGCGGAGCAGCGTCTCCGGCAGCACCTCACCCGCCACCCCGCACGCCAGCGCCACGCGCGCGTCCACGGTGATGTCCGTGGGGAGAATCGGCTCCGCCTTCGCACTGACGCGAAGGGTCCGCGCCTCCCCCTCGAAGTCCGCGATGAACTGCGTGGTGCGCGTCCCCGGAACGATGCGCGGCGGATACCGGACCGCGTCGCTGTAACGGAAGTCCTCGCCAGCCACCGCGGCCACCGCGTACTCCAGCCCCATCGCCTCCAGGACGGACGCGATGTACGCCGCCGACCCGCCGAGCGCATGTGTCTGCCGCCCGGGGCCATGTCGGAGCAGGTCGTGGCAGTAGCTCCCCACCACCAGCACATCGCGCAGGGACGCGTCACCCATGACGCGCGTTCTACTTCCGGGTGAAGTCCTTCGGCACGGGAACCCCCGCGGCCTTGTCGTCCGTCCAGGCGATGTTGAGAATCCACCAGCGCTTCCCATCGAAGACGAGCTGCAAGCTGTTGACGCCCGTGGCCATCACCGGCCCGTCCGCGGCTTCCCGCGTCTCATACGCGCTCAGCACCTGGACCAGGTCTCCATAGCCAGACACCTGCCGGCGCGTCTCCTTCTCGAAGAACCCCCGCTTGTTGAAGGCCACCGAGGCGGAGGTGGCGTAGTCCTCCGGCGTGAAGGGCGTGGCCGCGGGCCCCTTGCCGTCCTTCGGCCGGCGGATGGGAATCATCTGCGCGCCCGGGTGGAAGAGGGCGCGGAAGCGCTGCCAGTCGCGCGCCTGTCCCGCCGGGCCGCTGATGACGTCGTAGAGCGCGGCGATGAGGGCGTCGATGGAGCGCACGTCCTCCGGGCGCGGCGCGGGGGCGAGCTGGAGCGCGCTCCGGGTTCGCTCGGCGGCGTCCTTCATCGGGTTGGGCGTGGAGACGGCGGGCTTCGGGGACGCGGGCGCCTGCGCGAGGGCGGAGGGCGCGGCGAGCAGAGCGGCGGCGGCACAGGCGGCGACGAGCGGGCGCGGCATGGTGTCTCCACGGTGGCGGGAGGTGGGGGCCCGCGAGGCTACTCCGGGCCGCGAAGGAGCGCTGTCGTCACCTGCTTCGCGCTTCACCCGGCGCCCGCGCGCAATCGGTGGAAGCGGGGGAGGCCGTCCGTTAGGGTGCCGGCCCATGGTTCGACTCCTCCTGGCCTCCCTGGTCCTGACCCTGGCCTCCCCCGCGCTCGCGGCGGAGACGCTCACCATCTACTCCGGCCGCAACGAGAAGCTCGTGGGCCCGCTCCTCAAGAAGTTCACCGCGAAGACGGGCGTCGAGGTGAAGGTGCGCTACGGCGAGACGCCGCAGCTCGCCGCCACGTTGCTGGAGGAGGGCGCGAAGACGCCGGCCGACGTGTTCTTCGCGCAGGACGCGGGGGCGCTCGGCGCGCTGGCGAAGGCGGACCAGCTGCAGCCGCTGCCCAAGCAGACGCTGGACAAGGTGGATGCGCGCTTCCGCTCGCCGCAGGGCGTGTGGGTGGGCACCAGCGGCCGGGCGCGCGTGGTGGCCTACAACACGAAGAAGGTGAAGGCGGACACGCTTCCCAAGAGCATCCTCGGCTTCACGGACGCGAAGTGGAAGGGCCGCCTGGGCTGGGCGCCCACCAACGCCTCGTTCCAGGCCTTCGTCACCGCGCTGCGCCTGCTCAAGGGCGACGAGGCCGCGACGCAGTGGCTCAAGGGCATCCAGGCCAACGCGCCGCGCGTCTACAAGAACAACTCCGCCATCATCGAGGCGCTGGGGCGCGGTGAAATCGACGCGGGCTTCGTGAACCACTACTACCTGTTCTCCGCGAAGAAGAACAAACCGGACCTGCCCGTGGCCAACTACTTCGTCGCGGCGGGGGACCCGGGCGCGCTGGTGAACGTGGCGGGCGTGGCCATCCTCAAGGGCTCGAAGAACACGGACGCGGCGAAGAAGCTGGCCGCGTACCTGCTGGACACGGAGGCGCAGGCGTACTTCGCGCAGGAGACGTCCGAGTTCCCCCTGGTGCCGGGCGCGAAGCTGGCCGAAGGCCTGCCCCCGCTCGACAAGGTGGGCTCGCCCGACCTGGACCTGTCCAGGCTGGATGACCTGCGCGGCACCGTGAAGCTGCTCCAGGACACCGGCGTCCTCTGATGCGTCGTCGTGCCCCGGTGGGGTTGTGGGTGGCCGGCGTGGCCATGGCCGCGCTGGCGCTGGTGCCCGCGGTGTACCTGTGCGTGCGCGCCGTGGAGGCGGACGCGGACGCCTGGGGCCTGCTGCTGCGGGACAGGACGTGGGGCCTGCTGGGCCGCACGTTGGGGCTCGCGGCGGCGGTGACGGGCTGCGCGGCGCTGCTGTCGCTGCCGCTGGCCTGGCTCACCGCGCGCACGGACCTGCCGGGGCGCCGGCTGTGGACGGTGTTGCTGTGTGTGCCGTTGGCGGTGCCCACGTTTGTCAGCGGCTACGTGCTGCTGGCGGCGTTCGGCGTGGGCGGCGCGCTGGAAGAGCCCCTGACGCGCTGGGGCCTCCCGGTGCCGCCCGTGTATGGCTTTCCCGGAGCGCTGCTGGCGCTGACGGTGTCGACGTATCCGTACTTCTTCCTCGCGCTGCGCGCCGGGCTGCAGTCCCAGGACCCCGCATGGCTGGAGGGGGCGAGGAGCCTGGGGCTCACGCCTGCTCGGGCCTTCTTTCGCATCACCGTGCCCCTGCTGCGCCCGGCCTTCGCGTCTGGCGCGCTGCTGGTGGGCCTGTACGTCCTCTCCGACTTCGGCGCGGTGGCGCTGCTGCAGTACGACGCCTTCTCGCGCGCCATCTATGTGCAGTACGAGGGCGCGTATGACCGCAGCTACGCGGCGCTGCTCGGGCTGGCGCTGGTGTCCGTGACGGTGGGCGTGCTGGCCCTGGAGCTGTGGCTGCGCGGCCGTGCGAGCTATCACCGCAGCGCGAAGGGCGCCGCGCGGGCCTCCTCGCTCGTCCTCCTGGGCCGCTGGCGCGTGCCGGCGCTGCTCCTGTGCGGCGCGGTGGTGGCGGTGGGCGTGGGGCTGCCGGTGGGCGTGCTCGTCTACTGGGGCGTGCGGGGGCTGTCGGTGGAGTCCGGGCCGATGATGGGGCCCGCATGGAACTCGGTGAGCGCCTCCATGCTGGGCGCGGTGGCGGCGGTGGTGGGCGCGTTGCCGCTGGCCTTCCTCGCGGTGCGCTACCCGAGCCGCCTCACGGTGGCGCTGGAGCGCGTGTCCTACGCGGGCTATGCGCTGCCGCCCATCGTGCTGGCGCTGTCGCTCGTCTTCCTGGGCGTGCAGGCGGTGCCCTTCCTCTACGGCACCCTGGTCATGCTGGTGCTGGCCTACGTGGTGCGCTTCCTGCCGCAGGCGGTGGGCGTGGTGCGGGCGTCGTTGCTCCAGCTCAACCCGCACCTGCCGGAGGCCGCGGCGTCGCTGGGCCAGCCTCCGTCCGGCGTGCTGCGCCGGGTGACGGCGCCGCTGCTGCGGCCCGGGCTGCTGGCGGGCGCGGCGCTCGTCTTCCTCACGGCGATGAAGGAGCTCCCGGCCACGTTGCTGCTGGCCCCCATCGGCTTCGAGACGCTCGCCACGCGCGTCTGGGGCGCCACGGCCGAGGGCCGCTTCGCCGAGGCCGCGCTGCCGGCGCTGGTGCTGATGGCCGTCTCCACGCTGGGTGTGGGGCTGCTGGTGTCGCAAGAGGGCAGCTCGTCTCCGGGTTGAGCCAAAGCGCCCGTGCCCGCGGGAACGCGGTAGGGTGCGCCGCGCGCCATGCCTCTGCTTTCGCTCGACGACGTCACCCTTCGTTATGCCTCCAGCGGTACCGCCGCGGTGGACGGCCTGTCCCTGGCGGTGGAGCCCGGCGAGGTGCTGGCGCTGCTGGGCCCGTCGGGGTGTGGCAAGACGACGACGCTGCGGCTGGTCGCGGGCTTTGAGCGCCCCAGCAGCGGCGCCGTCACGCTGGAGGGCCGCACCCTGGCCGGCTCCGGCGCCTTCGTTCCGCCCGAGCAGCGCAGCGTGGGCATGGTGTTCCAGGACTACGCGCTCTTCCCGCACCTGTCCGTGGTGGAGAACGTGGCCTTTGGCCTCACCGCGATGCCGCGCCAGGAGGCCCGTGCTCGCGCGAGCAACATGCTGAAGCTCTTCGGCCTGGAGGGCTTCGAGTCGCGCATGCCGCACGCGCTCTCGGGTGGGCAGCAGCAGCGCGTGGCGCTGGCCCGGGCGCTGGCTCCCGGTCCCCGGGTGCTGCTGCTGGACGAGCCCTTCTCCAGCCTGGACAGCGCGCTGCGGGCCTCCACGCGGATGGAAGTGCGGCGGGCGCTGAAGTCGCTGGGGGCCACGGTGATGCTCGTCACGCATGACCAGCAGGAGGCCATGGCCTTCGCGGACCGGCTGGCGGTGATGCGGGCGGGCAAGGTGGAGCAGGTGGGCACGCCGGAGGCCGTCTATGCCACGCCGCGCACGGCCTTCGTGGCGTACTTCCTGGGCGGCACCAACCTGCTGCCGGGCGTGGGCTTTGGCAATGGCGCCCGGACGCTGCTCGGCATCCTCCCGGTGACGGGCGCACCGGCGAAGGGCAACGTGCTGCTGTCGCTGCGGCCCGAGGCGATGCGACTGGTGCCAGACGCGGATGGCGTCGCGCTGGGCGGCGCGCTGCGAGCGGAGGTCCTGACGCGCGAGTTCCAGGGCCCCGCCGCCGAGTTCACCGTGGCCTGCAACGGCCTGGAGCTCACCGTGCGCGGCGCGCCGGACCTGCCGCTGCGCGCGGGCGACCGGGCGCGGCTGGAGGTGGTGGGCCGGGCGATGGTGCTGGAGGACACTCCGGACTGAGCCCGGCTGTCCTCCGGGCGGCCGGACGACGTACGCTGGGTATGGGCTGGGGCCGCAATCACCCGGGCCCCTCGTGCGTAGAGGTAGGTATGAACATCGCAGGCCTTCGTGGAATGGGGAGCCGTTTCTTCCGGTACGTGCGCGACCCGCACGTAGCGCTCTGGCGGAAGCTCGCCGGGGTGATGGCGGTGGTCTACTTCCTGTCGCCCGTGGACGCGCTGCCGGACGTGATTCCGGTGCTCGGCTGGTTGGATGACCTGGGCGTGTTGTCCGCCGCCGCCTTCTTCATGGTGCGCGAGGTACAGCGCCACCAGGTGGCCGTCGCGGGAGAGGATGTGCCGCAGGGGACGTCCGCTCCGGTGAGCAGCAAGACGGTGTAGGTCGCCGGGCACCCCCGTGACGCGGGGTGAGAGTGCCTTGTCGGGCCCCGGGCACCCGTGGTTTGTGCGCCAGGAAGACTGCCGCACGGAGCCTGGATGTCCGGTTCGCAAGGAAGGGTCGTTCTCATCACCGGTGCCTCGTCCGGCATCGGCAAGGCGTGCGCGGAGCTGCTGAGCGCGCGTGGCCACACCGTCTACGGCACCAGCCGCCGCCCCGTGGAGGCCGCGCCGCCGGGCTACCGGATGCTGGAGCTGGACGTCACCCAGGATGACTCGGTGCAGCGGGCCGTGGAGACGGTGCTGTCGCGTGAGGGCCGCATCGACGTGGTGGTGAACAACGCGGGCCACGCGCTCGCGGGTGCCGCCGAGGACACCTCCATCGAGGAGGCGCGCGCGCAGTTGGACGTCAACTTCCTGGGCGCGCTGCGCGTGTGCAAGGCGGTGCTGCCGTCGATGCGCGAGCGGCGCTCCGGCTGCATCATCCAGGTCAGCTCCCTGGGCGGGCAGGTGGGGTTGCCCTTCCAGTCGCTCTACAGCGCCAGCAAGTTCGCCCTGGAGGGCTTCACCGAGGCGCTGCGCCAGGAGGTGGCGGAGTTCGGCATCGAGGCGACGCTGGTGCAGCCCGGAGACGTGCGGACGCGCATCACCCAGAACCGCGTGTGTGTCGCGAAGGCGGGCGCGGGCTCCGCGTACCAGGAGCGCTTCGAGGCCGTGCTGAAGGCCATCGAGTCTGGCGAACGCGAGGGACTGGCCGCCGAGGACGTGGCGAAGAAGGTGCTGGAGGTGATGGAGCGCGGTGCCCCTCGCGTGCGCTACCCGGTGGCCCAACTGGCGCAGCGGGTAGCGGTGGTGGCGAAGGCCGTGCTGCCCTCGCGCACCTTCGAGCAGATGCTCATGTCCATCTACGGCCTGCGCCGTCGCTGAGCGCGGCTAGAACCGGCCCACCATGGACACGCCCGTGCCCCCGCGCGACGTGGTGAGCGGCGCCAGCGTCACCTGAGGAGCGTCCTCCAGGTCGAAGTTCCGGGTGAGGTACGTGGTGAGGGCCAGGCCGCCCAGCACGCCAATGCCGCTGCCCAGGAGGATGGCGTCTCCCGCGTCATCGCCCGCGGTGAGGTAGACGGCGCTCGCGCCCACCATCCCGCCGAGGATGCCGCCCGCGTCGATGAGGAGCATGCGGCCCCGGGACACCGGCACGTACTTCGACAGGATGGCCATCGACAGGATGCCCGCGGCGGTGGCGCCCAGCTCGGCGGCGAAGAAGCCCCGCGTGTCATTGCTGTCCGAAGTCGCCAGGAACAGCGCCGTCACCACGCCGGCCCAGAGGCCGCCCGAGTTGGCCAGGGACACCTGCCCCGACGTGGGGCTCACCAGGTGCGCCAGCAAGACGCCCACGCCGGTGAAGCCCGCCCCGCCGAGGATGGTGGCGCCCAGCGCGTTGTCCCCCTCCAAATCAAAGGCGAGCAGCGTCGCGACGCCGAACCAGAAGCCCCACACGGTGCCGGAGTTGATGACGGCGGCCTGCCCATCCGTCACGCCGCCCCGGGTGAGCAGCCACGAACTGGCGGCGCCCGCTCCGGCGCCCAGCAGTGACACCGCGGCGTAACCCTGGCCGCTGCAATCACCGATGGCGCACAGGAGCACCCCTTGGGCCGCGCCGTGCAGCGTCTGCACCACGACGAGCGAGGCACGCGCGGCGCTGGAGCGAGGCGCTCGCCCCGCCTCGCTCGCGGCGGCGGTGGCCAGTCGACCTCCGGGCGCGAGCCGGGTCCGGGAGAGCCGGGCCAGCTCGGTGGCATGGGGGTGCCGCGGACAGGCCGCGAGCACCCGCTCGAACAGCGCCAGCGCCTTCGCGTCGTCGCCGCGCACGAGCGCGTCGAAGCCCGCCGAGTAATCCGCCTCCGAGCCGGGCGTACAGGCCTCGGGCGTGGACACCAGGGGCGGCGAGGTGACCGTCTCCGGTGCGGTGGCCTCGGGCGAGGGCAGAGCCTCCGGGGACTGAGCGGCGAGCGTGGCGAGCAGGAGGAGCGTGGCGAGCGTCATGTCGCCCGGCACTGTATGCCAGGCGCGACGGCGGCATGTGTCAGTCATGCCGCCGTCTGTTCGCGGTGCGTCAGCGCGCGGCCAGCGTGTCGACGTGCTCGCGCAGGGCCACCTCGTTGCCCAACCGGCCGTTGAGTCCGGCCAGCGGCTTCGCGGCCTGCTCGATGCGGCCTCGGGTGCGCGGGCCCGCCGCGGCCAGCCACGCCACGCCCAGCGCCAGCTCCGCCACCTGGGCATCGCCGCTCAGGCTGGCGGCCAGGGACAGCAGGGCCTCCACCGCCTTCTTCACCTGCGCGCCGTGCAGCGGGTGGCTGCTGGTGATGCCCTCGCGCAGCAGCGTCAGCAGGGCCAGCGCCGTGGCGCGTGCCTGCCGCACGGGCTCGGAGCCTTCGCCGGTGCCGTCCCAGAGCCCATTGGCGAGCTGCCGCGATAGGAGGCTCTCCGCGCCCATGTCGACGCCACCCTCGGCCGCCGGAGCCTCCGCGAGGTACGCGTCGGACTCCTCGGCCTCCGCCTCCTTCAGCGGCTCCGAGGCCGGCGCACCGTCAAAGAAGCGGGAGAGGATTCCTCCCTTGCTGCGCTTCTTCATGACGTCGGCCTTGCTCTGCTCACGCCGCTCGCTCCTCATGATCATCCAGTCCGTGCCGTCGTCGTGGGCATCGCTGGAGGGCATGGCGGGGGCGGGCGGGGCCTCGGCAAGAGGCCGTGCCCCCGTCGGCTTGGCGACGCGCGCGATGACCGGGGCCCCCGGAGGCGGCGGCATTCCGCCCCTGGTGGCCATCCGTCCGCGCCGGGGAGCGGCGCCACCGATTTCGGCCTGCTCCTTCTTCGCGCCGCCGAACATGTCCCAGCCCGCGGGTGCCTCCACGGGGATGACGCGCGTGTTGGCCTGTCCAGAGGTCCGCCGCTCGCCCTTGCGCTCCTCCACCACGACGAACGAGGTGTACCGGGTGACAATTTGGTGCGCGACGGCCAGCTCGACGATGCGCTGCTTCATGGACTCCGCGCGGCGCCCGGTGAGCTGCGCGGCCTCCCAGCCCCGGATGCGCTCGGCGGCCCACAACTTCTCCACCACCGGCCGGTCCGACACCGCGGGCAGGTCCACGCGGACGGTGAGCGAGAAGGGCTCCCGTCCCGAGCGCCCCCGCAGCGTCACCGTGCCTGTCCCGGGTGAGGCATAGCGGCCCAGCAGCGTCCAGGGCACGCCATCCACCAGGGGCGGCAGCTCGGCGGGCGCCAGCTCCACACACTCCACGCCGTCGAAGCGGACCTCCAGCTCGGTGACACGCGGCGCCAGCGCGCGGGAGAACTGCGCCACCACCTTGTCGTCGATGCGCTCGCCCGGGTGGATGAACTCCACGTCGCCGCCCGTCAGCTTCGCCATGTCCCGCAGCAGCACGTCGCTGACGTTGGTGCCGATGCCGAACGAGTACACCCGCGCCGTCTTCCGCGCCGCGAGCACCTCGCGGAGGATTTCCGACTCGTTGCCTACCTGGCCGTCCGTGAGCAGCACGATGACGCCGTCGGGGGCCGCCTGCACCGCGGCGCGCATGGGCGCGAGCAGCTCCGTGCCGCCATTCGCGTTCAGCGCGGCCACCCAGCGGTCCGCCTCTTCCAGCGTGCGCTGCGTGAAGGGCACGGGCTCGGGCTGGAATGAACGGAAGCGATTCTCGAACGCGATGACGTTGAACCGGTCCCCCTCGCGCAGGTGGCGCAGGCACAGCCGGAGCGCGGCCTGGGCCTGGGGCAGGCTCTCACCGGCCATGGAGCCAGAGACGTCCACGACGAACACCACCTCCTGCTTGGGCGGCGCGGAGGCCATGGCCAGCAGGTCCGGCACCACGGTGAGCGCGAAGGTGCCCGGGCCTCCCTCCGCCTTGCGGTGGGTGACGAGCGGCGTGAACACCGCGCTGCTGTCCGAGCTGCGCAGGCTCAACACCAGGTCGCGGTCCAGAGCCACCTCGCCGCGCGAGAAGCCGACGCGCACGCGGGTGCCCTCCTCCCGGGTGGTGGTGATGGCGTGGGATGGGCTCTCCACCACCACCTCGCGGCCCAGGTCCACGAGCAGGTCCATGCGCAGCCCGTAGCGCACGTCGCCCACGGGCGGGGTGATGCGGTCCGCGTCTGGCACCTGGGCCGTGGGCTCTTCACGGCCGTGGCCGGTGCGGTCGCCCGTGCTCGCTCCGGGGATGTAGCGAGGCGCCACCAGCGTGGGCAGCATCCAGCGCACGCTGCCTTCCTCGGCGGTGACGGCCTGGAGGAACTCCACCTCCACCACCGTCTCCTCGCCGGGCAGCAGGTTGCCCACCTGCGCGGTGAAGACGTTGCGGCGCTCCTCGTCCAGCAGCGCCGCGCCGTGGCCCGCGGTGACCGCGTCGTCGTAGGTGCGGAAGGCCTCTTCACGCTCCCGCACCACGCCTTCGATGCGCCGCCCGGCGCACGTCATGGAGAAGGCGGAGAGGGTGCCATCGGAGGGGAGGGGGAAGGTGTAGATGGCCTCCACCGGCTGGTGCTCGTCGTTGCGATAGCGCTGGCGAACGCGCACGCGCGCATGGCCGCCGAGGAGCTCGCCCGTGACTTCAACACCCTGGAGGGGGACCTGCGTGCCGTTGCGCGTGTACAGCCCAGCCTTCTCGTGGGTCATGGCTTCTCCTTTTCCTGAAACTCCGCGATGAGGGCGCGAACGCGTTCCGCGAGCGCCCGAGTCTTCGTGTCCGCTGCTTCCGAGACGTGCAGCTCCAGCCCTGGGAGCAGCGCCCAGCGCTCGTAACGTTTCAGGCCCGTGGCCGGGTCTGGTGGCGCCACCACTGCGGGCCCCGGCGCCGGCTGCGCGTACACCGGGGGCGTGGGGGTCGCGTCCGAATCGGCGAGCTGGCGCAGCTCATCGAGGCTCAGGCGCTGCAGCTCCGCCTGGATGGCATCCAGGGGCAGGAACCGCGCCTGCAGGACGCGGATGGCCTTGAGCCGCACGAGGTGCGCTTCCCCGTACACGGTGTCGGGTCCCCGGAAGGGGGGCGCGGGAAGCAGGCCGCGTTGGACGTAGTAGCGCACCGTCCGCGGCGAGACGCCCACCGCCTCGGCCAGCTCCGTCAGCTTCCATTCGCTCTGTGTCTTCGGCGTGCTCACGGTTCAGACAGTATGACTCGACACTATCGGTGTCAAGTTGCCACTGGTGAATTGACAGCAGCGGTGGCGTGGGCGGTGCGCGGAGGTGTTGCGCCCGCTGGGGTGGGGTGGAACAGAGGAGGGCATGAATGGCCTCGCGGAAGTCGTGGACCTCTCTTCCATCCGGCTCATCGGCACGGCGGTGACGCCCGCGGTGATGGTGTCGGCGTGTGGCATCGTGGCGACGGGGTTGGACAACCAGATTGCGCGCATGACGGCGCGCATCCGGGAGATGGCGCGGGAGTGGCGGCTGCTGCCGGAGGGGCACACCCGGCGCGCGGTGCTGCGCCAGGAGGTCGCCATCCTGGACCGGCGGCACGCCATCCTCGCCCGGGCGATTGCCTTCACCTACACGGCGCTGCTGGCCTTCGTGGTGACGTCGCTGCTGTACCTGACGAAGCGGCAGACGCAGGTGCCTGAGACCCTGCCGGTGGTGACCTTCGCGGTGGGTGTGGTGCTGCTGGGCGCGACGGCGCTGCTCGTGTTGGCGTCGCTGCGGCTGAGCCGGCGGGCCATCAAGCTGGAGCGGCAGGAGCTCTTCGACTGACGGCGCTCAGGACAGGCCGCCCGCGGAAGGTCCCTCTTCTTCCTCCTCGGCGTAGCGCCGGTCCTCGTGTCCATCGTCGGCCTGCTCCAGGCTGGCCTTCACGCCGCTGAGCGTGCGCAGCAGGTCCAGCGGGATGGGCAGGATGGTGTGGTTGCCCCCAGAGGTAATCTCCACCAGCGTCTGGAGGTAGCGGAGTTGGAGGGTGGCCGGGTAGCGCCCGAGGACCTTGGCGGCCATGGAGAGCTTCTCGGCAGCCTGGTGTTCGCCCTCGGCGGCGATGATTTTCGCGCGGCGCTCGCGCTCGGCTTCGGCCTGCCGCGCGATGGCCCGCTGCATCTCCGAGGGCAGGTCGATGTGCTTCACCTCCACGTTGGACACCTTGATGCCCCACGGGTCGGTGCGTGCGTCGAGCACCTGCTGGATGTCCTGATTGATGCGGTCGCGCTCGGAGAGGAGCTGGTCCAACTCCACCTGGCCCAGGATGGAGCGCAGCGTCGTCTGGGCGAGCTGGCTGGTGGCATAGAGGTAGTCCTCCACCTGGAGCACGGCCTTGTCCGCGTGGATGACGCGGAAGTAGACGACGGCGTTGACCTTCACGCTGACGTTGTCCCGGGTGATGACGTCCTGTGGAGGCACGTCGCGGGTGACGGTGCGCAGGTCGATGATGACCATGCGCTCCACGAAGGGGATGAGCCAGCGGAAGCCCGCGCGTTTGAGGCCCACGAACCGCCCGAGCCGGAACACCACGCCGTTCTGGTACTCGTTGACGATGCGCACCCCGGACAGGAAGAGCAGGAACACGATGGCGACGGGGATGAGCACTCCGAGCAGTCCGGTCCATTGCATCATGTCGGTACCTCGTCGACGAAGAGGGTGAGCCCTTCCATTCCGCGCACCACGACGTGCGCGCCGGAGCGGATGGGCGTGGTGGAGGTGGCGAGCCAGCGCTCTCCGTGGATGAACACCTCGCCACGCTCCGGTGTCACCGGGGCCAGGGCGGTGCCGCGCTCCCCCACGAGCCCCAGGTCGCCACCTCGCTGGGGAATCCGCCGCGTCTGCGCGCTCCGGTAGGCGACGTAGGCCGCCGCGCCCGCCAGCGCCACGGTGGTGGGCACCAGCCACGTCCACGACACGTGGAAGGAGCGGTCCACGAACCACTCCGGGTCGAAGCGGTCCACGAGGAACAGGCCGCCCAGGCCCAGCAGCACCACGCCCGCGGCGCCGAGCAATCCACTGGCGACGAACAGCTCCGCGATGATGAGGGCCGCGCCCACCAGCATCAGCAGCACCGCGCCCGCGCGCACTGGCAGCGCGGAGGACGCCACCAGCGCCAGGACGAGCGCCACCGCGCCGATGAGCCCCGGGACGATGGCGCCCGGGTGTGACAGCTCCACCACCAGCCCCAGCGCGGCCACCAGGAACAGCAGATAGACGATGCCGGGGTTGGCGAGCGCGTGCACGGCGCGCTGGGACAGCGTGGGCTCCAGCGTGACGAGGTGGGCATCCTGGGTGGAGAGCCGCACGGACTCACCACCCGCCACCGTCACGCGCCGCCCGTCCGCCTGCGCGAGGAACTCCGCTTCGGTGGGCGTGACGTACTCCACCACGCGCAGCGCCCGCGCGTCGTCCGCGGACACGCTGACGCTGTCGCGCACGGCGGAGGCGGCCCACTGCGCATTGCGGCCCCGCTGCTGGGCGATGCTCTCCGCGAACGCGACGGCGTCGTTCTCCACCTTGCGGGCCAGTTGCTCGCCGCCCACGGCTTCCGGAGACTGACCGGAGGGGCCCACCACCGGATGCGCGGCCCCGATGTTGGTGCCCGGCGCCATGGCCGCGACGTTGGAGGCCAGGGTGATGAAGACGCCCGCGCTGCCCGCGTGTGCGCCGGAGGGGCCGACCCAGACGAGCACCGGGACAGATGACGCCAGGAAGGCCCGGACGATTTGCCGTGTGGCCTCCAGCGAGCCGCCGGGGGTGTCCAGCCGGACGAGCAGCGCGTCATGTCCCGCGGCCCCGGCGCGCGCCACGCAGTCGGACAGGTAGCCGCTGGTGCCGGCGTCGACCACGCCCTCCAGGTCGCAGCGCGCCACGGTGGGCTGACCGGTCGTCGTGGGGGCCTCGGCCGCGGACGCGAGCAGGCCCGCCATGAGGACACACAGGAGGGCCGGGCCCGCGAGTCGCCATCGTGCCCGTGCGTGCATCTCACACCCCCTGGAGGCTGGCGGGGTTGAAGGAGACAGGGACGATGCCGCGCGGCGGCAGCGGGCGCACGGCGGCCAGGTGCTTGAGCAGCCGCAGGTGGTCCCTCAGCATCCGGGGCATGAGGAAGTGCTGACGCACATGCTCGTGTCCGCGCGCGCCCAGCAGCCGGGCCTCGTCGGGACGGCGGAGCAGGTGGAGCATGGCCTCCGCGCACTCCTCCACGGTGTCCACGAGGAAGCCGCCGGTGCCCTCGGGCATCTGAATGGGAATGCCGCCCACGCGGCTGCCGACGACGGGGGTGCTCTTCCACAGCGACTCCGCGACGACGAGCCCGAAGCCCTCGCGCAGGGACTTCTGGACGACGACGTCGGAGAAGGCCTGGAGCGCGTTGACCTCGATGTTCCCCACGCCGACCAGGTTGGTGAGGATGTGGATGAGGCTGTCGCCCGCGGTGGCGGCGCGGAGCTCTTCGTACACCTCCCAGCCCTCCGGGTCGTCCAGGGCCAGTGAGCCCGCGAGCGCGAGCTGGAGGTCGGGGACGTGGGGGCGCACGCGCTGGTAGGCGCGGACGACGCCGAGCGGGTCCTTCCACCGGTCGAAGCGGCTGACCTGGGTGATGAGCGGCCGGTGGGTGCGGATGCCAATCCACTCCAGCACGTCGCGCGCGAGTGACTCATGCAGCGGATGGTTCTTGGGGCTGAGCGGGTCGATGGCGGGCGGGTAGATGCGGACGTCGGAGATGGGGAGCCGCGGTGGAATGAACTCTTGCAGGGTGAAGATGGCGGCGTCGTAGGCGTGCAGGTAGGGCGACAGGAAGTCCCAGAAGGCCGGGTTGGGGTGCGAAGTGTCGATGTGGCAGCGCCATATCCAGCGCGCATCGAGATGGGGGCTGAGCGTGGCGAGCACGGCGGGCTGCGGGTCATGGACGAAGACGAAGTCGTAGTTCTCCGAATCCGAGACGAGCCGGTGGGCGTTGAGCTGGGCGTTGGCCAGGTAGGTGGCCTTCTCGGACTCGGTGAGCTCGCCGGGCGCGCCTTGCAGGCCGTTGTGGATGCGCTTGGTGACCTGGAAGAAATTGTCGTCGCCGTGGATGAGCTTCCAGTCCGTGACGAGGCCCAGGTCGTTGTAGAGCGGGACCAGGGAGCGGAGGATTTCGGAGACGCCGCCGCCGTAGGGCGTGGCGCTCAGGTGCATGCACCGGGCACCGCGCAGGTCCTCGGAGAGCCGGTGCAGTTCGTCGAGGATTTCGTCGGGAGCAATCCCTCGATAGGTGGCAAGCGAACGCTTGCCGACGTCGACGACGTCCAGCATGGCCTCGGCCTCCCAGGTGCGCGCTCCAGGCAACGGTGCGCATGGGCCGCGGCATCATCCCGCGCCCTGTGTCCGCCAGGCTGCTGTCCGGCCCTGGGGGCAAGCGCCCGAAGCCGTGCCCGGGCATCCGCTGGTGGACGCGCGAAGTCGTCGACAGATTGTCGCTGGAGGGCACGCTCCCTGGGGCCCGTCCGCGACTCGATTCGGTAAGGAGGCTACATGCGTCGTGCCGTTCTCATTGCCCTGGGCCTGGCGGTTGCCGCGCTTGCCTGCAAGACCACGCAGCCCGAAGGAACGGAGGACCGTCAGCCTTTGATGGGCCCGGACCAGATTCGCGAGCCCGTGCAGACCGTGGCGGACTCCCCCGCCGGCCCCGCGACGCCCCTGCCGGAGACCGACGCGGGCACGCCGGAGACCGACGCGGGCACGTCGGCGGAGTAGGCAGGGGCAGGGCTGTGTTGGTTGAGTCTTGGTATCGAGCGCTCCGCACGTCCGCGGGGCGTCGAGGCTCTCACATCTGGGGTCGCGGCCGCGCCATCATGAAGCTTCCACTGCGACAGTGGATCACGTCGGCCAGAAGGACTGCGGCACCCTCTACGCCTTGGGAGAAGGCGTAGAGTCATACTGCTGCATCAGGTGTCGATGCCTGGAGCCCTCATGCGCCGCGTGGTTCTTCTTCTCTCGTGTCTGTCGCTATCGGCGTGCTCGCTGTTTCAGCGCCCATTTCGCCCCGAGCGCGCACCGCCCGAGGAGTCGGCGAGGTTCGTGTTTCCCTTGGGCTTTCCTCCGGGGGAGCACACCTTCATTCCAGCCACCCTCTCCACCGCGGTCGGGCTGGCGATGGATGACTTCTTGCCGAGGGGCGCGAAGCCTCCCAAGGACCCGACACCCGATGAGGTGTGCCTCGCGCAGCGAAGTTCATACGACGTGTTGGCGAAGGCGCTGTCCGACAGCGTCGTGTTGGTTTCGCCCAAGGCGGGGGCCTGTGTTCAAGAAGGCCTTGCCCTGGATGTGGGCGCGACGTACGCGGTCGATGTGGACGGCTGGCGCATCCTGGCCGTTCAGCGGTGAGGCACGCGGAGGGAGTCACGGTGCGGACGACAGTCTACCTGGCGGAGCGGGTCTGGACGTTGGATGCGGCGCGGCCACGGGCCCAGGCGCTGGCGGTGCGGGATGGGCGGCTGTTGGCCGTGGGGACTCGCGAAGAAGCGGAGGCCGCCGCGGGGCCGGATGCGCGCCGTGTGGACCTGGGCGCCGCCACCGTGGTGCCGGGCCTCGTGGACGCGCACGCGCACATCCACGGGCTGGGCCGGAGCCTGACGACGGTGCGGCTGGAGAAGGCGGGCTCGGTGGATGAGGCCCTCCGCCGGCTGACCGAGGCGCCCGCCTCCAGCTTCCAGGGAGACTGGCTGCTGGGAAGAGGCTGGGACCAGAACGAGTGGCCCGGTGGCGCCTTCCCGGGCCGCGAGGCGCTGGACGCGCGCTTCCCCTCGACGCCCGTCTTCCTCACCCGGGTGGACCACCACGCGGCCTGGGTGAATGGCGAGGCGCTGCGGCGCGCCGGCATCACCCGCGACACGCCGGACCCGGAGGGGGGCCGCATCCTCAAGGACGCGCACGGCGAGCCCACGGGCGTGCTGGTGGACAACGCCATGGACGGGGTCGCCGCCGCGATGCCTCCGCCTTCCACCGCGCAACTGGAGACTCGGCTGCGGGCCGCGCTGACCCGCTGCGCGCAGGTGGGGCTGACCGGCGTGCACGACGCGGGCATGGAGCGGGATGCCTTTCGCGTGCTCCAAGCGTGGGACGCCGCGGGCACGTTGCCGCTGCGCGTCTACGCGATGGCGGCGGGCCAGGGCGACGAGCGGCACGCATACCTGGAGCAGGGCCCGTGGCAGGGGCGGATGCTGGCGATGCGCTCGGTGAAGTTCCTGGCCGACGGCGCGCTGGGGAGCCGCGGCGCCGCGCTGCATGAGGACTACTGCGACGAGCCAGGACAGCGGGGCCTGTTGCTGCTGCCACCCGAGGAGCTCGCCGCGCGCGCCCAGGCCTTCATGTCCCGGGGCTTCCAGGTGTGCATCCACGCCATTGGAGACCGTGCCAATACCTTGGTGCTGGACGTGCTGCTGCGCGGCGCCGCGGAGACGGGCACGCAGGCGCTGCGGCACCGCGTGGAGCACGCGCAGATTCTCCGGCGCGAGGACCTCCTCCGTCTGGGGGCCGCCGGGCTGGTGGCGAGCGTGCAGCCCACCCACGCGACCAGCGACATGCCGTGGGCGGAGTCGCGGTTGGGCCGCGAGCGGCTGAAGGGCGCCTATGCCTGGCGCAGCCTGCGCGACGCGGGCGCGCACCTGGCGCTGGGCAGTGACTTCCCCATCGAGAATCCGGACGTGCTGGCGGGGCTGCACGCGGCGCGCACGCGGCAGGACACGGCGGGCTGGCCCGAGTCCGGGTGGAGGCCGGAGGAGCGGCTGACGGCGCGCGAGGCGCTGGAGGGCTTCACCACCGGGCCCGCCTGGGCGTCCTTCGACGAAGCCCGGCGCGGCAGGCTGTTCCCAGGGTTGGACGCCGACTTCGTGGTCCTGTCGGAAGACCCGCTGGAGGGGCCCGCCTCGGCGCTGGTGAAGGCCCAGGTCCTCGCCACCGTGGTCGCTGGCGCGGAGGTGTACCGCGCGCCGTCCGTGGCTTGAGCGCGGCGCCTCCCGGTTCAATCGCCGAAGATGTGCGAGCGCGCCGCCTCGGCGATGGTGACGACGGCGGGGTGGCGAATCTTCCGCTCGACGGTGATGGCGTAGAAGCAGGTCTCGATTTCGTCGGTGCGCCCGATGACGGAGCAGTTGAACTGACGCTCCACCTCCGCCTCGATGGCGCTGGGCATGGCGAAGACGCCGTGCCCGCGCTGGCCGAAGGCCTGGAGCAGCGCGCTGTCATCGAAGTCCCCCGCGATGACGGGGCGCAGGCCCTTGCGCTCAAACCACAGGTCCATGGAGCGGCGCGCGGAGGACTCGTCCGACGGCAACAGCACGGGCGCGCCATCCAACGACTGAGGGAAGTTCTCCTTGAGCTCGAGCAGCTTCCCGGCAGCGAAGAAGGACACGCCACACTTGCCGAGCAAGTGATTGAACGAGCGCACGCTCACGGGCTCCGAGCTGGGCGCGTCCGCGAGCACCACGTCCAGCTCATGCAGGGCCAGTGAGGCGAGCAGCTGCGGCAGGGGGCCTTCGCGGCAGATGATGCGCAGCGATGGGCCCGCCTCCAGCGCGGGCTTGAGGAGCTGCTCCGCCACCAGCTTGGGGATGACGTCGAGCACGCCGACGTTGAGCCGCAGCTGCTGTCCGGGCGGCAGGCCGGAGACGACGTTCTTCAGCTCATTGCCCAGGCGGAAGATTTCGTCCGCGTAGCGCATCACCGTGCGGCCCACGTCCGTGAGCACCAGCTTGCGGCCCTGGCGCTCGAACAGCTTGTGGCCCAGCGACTCCTCCAGGAGCTTGAGCTGGCTGCTGATGGTGGGCTGCGCCAGGTGCAGCTCCTCGCCCGCCTTGGCGATGCTGCCCGCCCTCGCAACCGTCCAGAAGTACAGGAGGTGGTGGTAGTTGAGCCAGCTCATATCCATAGAGATAGCCGAAGTATGTCAGTTAAACTACCTAATTTTCTTATGGAGCCCGGGCCTTTAATTTCCTCTGCGTCGCGCCGTCGTGTGGGCGCGTCCAACCGGAGGAGGTCCATGGAAACCATCAGCCTGAACGTGTCCGTTGAATCCCCTGAGCTCGTGGTTGCGGCCGAGGTCGTTGAAGCGCGCGTCCGTGGGCACCTGGAGTTGGTGCGGCGGTTGGCGTGGAAATACCGGTGGACCGGCCTGTCGATGGACGAGCTCGTGGCGGAGGGCAACGTCGGGTTGATGGAGGCGGCGGGGCGGTTCGAGGAGCGCGGGGTGCCGTTCGGGGCCTATGCCAGCCAGTGGATTCGCGCGCGCATCCGCGCCTACGTGGGCCGCAACTGGAGCATGGCGGGCGGCCGGGCGTCGTGGGTGGTGTTCCAGCTCCGGCGGGAGCGGGCGCGGCTGGAGGCCCGGTGGGGGGAGGGCCACCCGGAGGTGGAGCGGCGTCTGGCCGAGGCCCTGGGGAAGCGGGAGGACGAGGTGGCCCGCGCCATGGAGGCGCTGTCGCGGGACGTGTCGCTGGACGCGCCGGTGTCGCCGGACTCGGAGACCACACGGCTGGAGGGGCTGATGGCGGACACGGACTCGCAGGAGGACCTGGTGGACCGGGCGAAGTGGGCGCGGCGGCTCCGGGCGAGCGTGGATGAGGCCTGGCCGGAGCTGGACGCCCGGGAGCGCGCGCTCGTGGAGGAGCGGATGCTGGCGGAGGACGGGGTGAGCGCGGAGCTGCTGGCGCGCCGCTTCGGGGTGACGGCGGTGCGCATCCGGCAGATCGAACAGGGCCTGCGGGTGAAGCTGCGCCACAGGCTGACGGCCGGCCTCACGTCCTGGGACGGGGAGGCGATGTCCCTGGCGGCCTGACGCCCGCCTGCCCGGGCGGCGGAGAATGCAGTTGACGGAGGAGGGAGGGGCTCGCTATGAAGGCGCCGTTCCGCGCGGTGCCCCTTACGCCCAGGTAGCTCAGTCGGTAGAGCAGGGGATTGAAAATCCCCGTGTCGGTGGTTCGATTCCGCCCCTGGGCACTCAGCGGACATGAAGGCCTCTGGACCCAAAGTCCAGAGGCCTTTGTCGTTTCCGGCGCCGCGCTTGCTCGCGGACCCACCGAGTCTCCAAGCCACGCTCGCGCTCGTGTGCGTCTGGACAGGTGTGCCGCGCGGCCCCAGGTTGCGTCCAGCCGCGGGAGTGGAAATGACACGGGCACGACCTGCTGGGTGGGGATAAAGATCGCGGATGCTTGAAGTGGCTTCGGGGAATGCCCGCTCCACGCTGGGGCGGTGGCTGACGGATGCCCTGCTCCGTGAGGAGGCGGGTGAGGACCTCTACGAACAGGGCAAGGACCTGCTCGCCCGGAAGCGGGTGCTGTCCGTCCAGACACAAGGGGAGGTCGTCGAGGGGACTGTCGCCGTGGGGCGCCAGGGGCCGTACTCGGCCCGACTCTCGGCGAGCGGCGAAGGGGACGTCTTCTCCTGCGAGTGCGCCGACTTCCTGGCGCTGTCGTTCTGCAAGCACCTCGTGGCCGTGGGGCTCGCCTGGCTGCGCCAGTCGGACGAGGCGCTTGTCACCGGACGTCCCGACACCAGCGCCGCGCTTCGTGCCTGGATGGAGGCGCACCAGGTGGCTCACGCGGGGCTGGACCCCATCAGCGTGCTCGGCTCCCACCTGCCGGATGCCCTCCGGCGGCATGGGGCCCTCCAGCACCTGTCGAACACCTCCATCGAGACTGTCCTGGAGAGCGTCGTCGCCCGGGGCTACCTCAACGCCCATCACCGGGCCCTGCTGGAGGACGCGGCCTGGGGCCATGTGTGCAGGGAAGCGGAGCGGGTGCGCCAAGGCTTGGAGCGGGAGCAGGACGCCGCGCCGCGACCGCCGCCCACGGACGTCCGGCTGAAGCCGCTGATGGAGGCGCTCCTCCAGGAGCGTGAGCGCCTGCGCGCGCGGGTGCCTCCTCGCGTGCTGGAGACTCCACCGGCCATCCTCCTCCGGGAGCGCCCCGCGCGGCTGCTCGTGTCGGAGACGGGCGCGTTGCCAGCCCACCCCCTGCTCTCCGATGCGCACTTCCAGGGCGTCATCGTGGAGCCCCATGCGCTGCTGGATGGCGGGGCGGGGGTCCGCTGTCGGTGTACGCGGGGCTCCGGCGCCGGCTGCGTGCACGCGCTCACGGCGCTGGACGCGGTGCTGGACTCGCTCACCCAGGACGCCGATGCGGCGCGCAACGCCCGGCTGGCGGAGCTGCTCTATGTCGTCCCCGGGCAGTACATCCTCAAGACACTGGAGGACTCTTCGCTCGCGGCTCCCGCCGAAGACGCGCCCGAGTCCCAGGTGAGCTTCCGTCTGGAGCAAGGCACGTCGCTCGCCTTCACACTCCGCGCCTACCTGCACCGGCCGATGAAGACGGGGAAGCTCTCCAAGGGGACCCAGATGGGCTGGAGGGACCGGCCGGCGGCGCTCGCCCTGCTCACCGCCCCCGGCGAGCGCGAGGCGCTGGCCTTGGTGGAGGCGAGCGCCTCGTTGGCGTCATCGGGATTCAGCTTCAATCCGTCCGCGGAGGAGGGGCATTGGGTGCTGCTGCTCCAGGCGCTGCGGGCGTTGACCCATAGCGCGCGGCTGCACCTGGCGGAGCGTCCCGACGCGCCACTCCAGGTCCGCGAGGCTCCGCTGGGCTTCCTCTTCGAGGAGCAGGATGACGGGACGCTGCGCGTGCGCCCCGCCGTCGAAGGCGCCGCTGTCCAGATGGGGGACCTGCATCCGCCCACGTCCGCGGCGAGGACGTCCCAGCCGTGGTTGCTGTTGGAGCGGGAGGTGCCTCGCGTCACTTTGCTCGCCGTGGCGCCGGAGGCGGGTGAGCTGCTCGCGACCCTGCGCGAGACGGGGGCGCGGCTCCCAGCCTCCGCGCGGGGCGACTTGCTGTCGCGGCTGTCCGGGCTGGAGGCCCGCGTGCCGTTGACGCTGCCGTCGTCGATGGAAGGGGCGGAGGTCGAGCCCGAGCGGGGCCTGTGGGTCCGGCTCCGGCCCGTGGGCGAGGAGGCGCTGGAGGGGACGGTGCTGGCCCGGCCGCTCCGGGAGGGGCCGCTGCTCGTGCCTGGAGAAGGCGCGCCCGTGGTGCGCGGGGTGCGTGGCCGCCAGCGCGTCCGGGTATCGCGGAACCTGGCGGCGGAGCGCGCCGAGGCCGCCGTCCTGCTGGAGCGCCTGGGGCTGCCTCACGGCGCCCTCCGCTTCACGCGGGGGGATGTGGCGTCCAGCCTGGCCTTGCTGGAGGCGCTGGCGCCCTTGGATGACGGGGAAGGGGTGCGGGTGGAGTGGGCGCAGCAGCAGCCCTGGCGGGTGTCCAGCACGCCCGACGCGTCGGCGCTGCGGGTGAAGGTGGGGAGTGGGCAGGACTGGTTCGGCGTGGAGGGAGAGCTGAAGGTGGACGGCGAGCGCGTGGCGCTGGCGGTGCTGCTGGAGGCCGTGCGCCGCCGCAGCCGCTACGTTCGGCTCGGGCCGGGGCGTTGGATGCGCCTCACCGATTCGCTGCGCGAGCGGCTCGCGCCCCTGGCCGACCTGACCTTCCCCACGCGCAAGGGCCTGGAGGTGAGCGCGGCGGCAGCGCCCGTGCTGGACGGACTGGAGGAGGCGGGCGCGCGGGTGCAGGCGCCACCGGACTGGCGCAAGCTGGCCACCCGCATCCGGGAGGCGCAGGCGTCGAAGGTGGCGGTTCCCCGGAAGTTGAAGGCGGGACTGCGGGACTACCAGCGAGAGGGCTTCGCGTGGATGGCGCGGCTGGCCTCATGGGGCGGTGGCGCGTGCCTCGCGGATGACATGGGCCTGGGAAAGACGCTCCAGGCGCTCGCGCTCTTGCTGCACCGCGCGGCCGAGGGCCCGGCGCTGGTGGTGGCGCCCACCTCCGTCTGCTTCAACTGGGCGCGCGAGGCGGCGCGCTTCGCCCCCTCGCTGCGCATCCACTCCTACCGCGAGTCGGAGCGCGAGGCGCTGCTGGAGGTGCTGGGGCCCGGGGACGTGCTCGTCGCCAGCTACGGGCTGCTGGTCAAGGATGCGAAGCGCTTCGAGGACGTGTCCTTCGCCACCTTGGTGGTGGACGAAGCCCAGGCGGTGAAGAACCCGGACACCGCGCGCGCCCGCGCCCTGCGCACCGTGAAGGCGGACGCGCGCGTCGCGCTGACGGGCACGCCCGTGGAGAACCGCCTGTCGGAGCTCTGGAGCCTCTACGCGCTGCTCTTCCCGGGGCTGCTGGGCAGCCGTGAGTCCTTTCGTTCACGCTTCGCCGTCCCTATCGAGCGGGACAGGGACGCGGGGGCCCGGGACTCGCTGGCGCGGGTGGTCCGTCCCTTCCTGCTGCGCCGCACCAAGGGCGAGGTGGCGCGCGAGCTGCCCGCGCGAATCGAGACGGTGGTCTCCGTGGCCCTGAGCGCGGGCGAGCGCCGGCTCTACGACGACGTGCGGCTGGCCGCGCTGGCGCAGGTCGGGGATGCGCCTGGGATGGACGCTCGCTTCGAGCTCCTGGCCGCGCTCACCCGGCTGCGGCTGGCTGCGTGCCACCCTCGGCTCGTTGACGAGGACTCGGCCCTTCCGTCCTCCAAGCTGGAGCGGCTGCTGGAGCTGGTGGACACGGTGCGCGCCTCGGGGGGCCGGTCGCTCGTCTTCAGCCAGTTCGTGAAGCACCTGGCGCTGGCGCGCGAGGCGCTGGCGGCGCGAGGCGTGTCCATGCAGTACCTGGATGGGCAGACACCGCCGACGGAGCGGCAGGCTCGCGTGGAGGCCTTCCAGGGAGGGCAGGGTGACTTGTTCCTCATCTCGCTGAAGGCGGGAGGCACGGGCCTCAACCTCACCGCCGCGGACCACGTCATCCACCTGGACCCCTGGTGGAACCCCGCGGTGGAGGACCAGGCCACGGACCGGGCACACCGCATCGGTCAGACGCGCCCCGTCACCGTGTCCCGGCTCGTCTCCGAGGGGACCCTGGAGGAGGCCATCCTCGCGCTCCACGCGCAGAAGCGAGAGCTGGCCGACAGCCTCCTCTCCGGAGCGGACGGGGGCGCCGCCCTCTCTCCCGAGCAGATCCTGGCGCTGCTGCGCTTCGGCGCGGCTGGGGAGGCGTGAGGGGGCGGTTCTGGGGACTTCGGAGCCCGCGGCCGTCCTGGGCTTCGTGGCCGCGATGAAGCGAGACCTCCGAGGGTGTTCGCACCTTCGGAGTGGGCGAATGTGGAAATTTCCCTTCGAGTAGGACCGGGCGTGGATGTAGATATCAACGCCATGTGCACTTCAGTAACTGCACATGGACTTCACACACGCGCCCTGCGGTTTCTCGGAGTAAGGAGGGACCCATGAGTGCTGCCCGATTGGAGCCAGGAGTCCCGCGATGAGCTACGCGGTCAAGGAGCTTTTCTACACGCTCCAGGGCGAAGGGGCTCAAGCCGGGCGCGCGGCGGTGTTCCTCCGCTTCACGGGGTGCAACCTCTGGAGTGGCCTGGAGCGCGACCGGGAAAAGGGCGCCGGCGGTTGTTCCCGTTGGTGTGATACCGACTTCGTCGGCATGGATGGGCCATGCGGAGGCCGGTTCTCCTCAGCGGTGGCTCTGGCGGAGGCTGTCGCTGCTGCCTGGCCGCACTCGCATGCCGCGGGGCAAGCGCCCATGGTGGTGTGTACGGGGGGCGAGCCGTTGCTTCAGTTGGATGCCCCGTTGATTGATGCGCTGCACGCCCAAGGATTCTTCGTGGCCGTTGAAACGAACGGGACACAGCCCGTTCCTTCATCCGTGGATTGGATCTGCGTGAGCCCCAAGGCTGGAAGCACGCTGGTCCAGCGCTCGGGGAATGAGCTCAAGTTCGTATTCCCCCAACCGGGTTTCGACCCAGATCTCTTCGTGGAACTGGAGTTCGCGCACTTCTTCCTTCAACCCATGGACGGGCCGACGCAGGCGGCCAACATGGAGCGAGCGCTCCATTACTGCCTGGAGCATCCTCGCTGGCGGCTGGGACTGCAGATGCACAAGGTCGCGGGAATCCGCTGACCCTTGCGGTGCGACGATGACAGACCTCCACATCATCGCGAGCTGCACGGACCGTAAGAACCTCCCCGTGCCCGATTCACTCCGCCTTCGCAACGCGAATGCCGCGGACATCGCACAACGTGCGCGCGCGTGGTGGAGACAACTGGAGACGAGTACCTCCGAAACAAGAACCGCCGATGCTCTCTATGCCGGGGAACACTGGAGTGTGGTTCTCAGCCTTTCGGAGGTTGCCAAGGCCATCGGATTCACGCCGAACCTCTGGGTCGTATCCGCAGGCTATGGGCTCATTCCAGGAAGTGCGCTGATTCGGCCGTACTCAGCGACTTTCTCCCGGGGGCACTTTGACTCCGTCGTCCACGATGCCGCGAGACGCGACACGGCCGCGCAACTCAAGGTCTGGTGGAGAACGCTCGCCACTTATTCCGGACCCAGTCGAAGTTCCGCACGAAGTATCAGTCAACTGGCGACTGAGCAGCCGCAGTCGAACGTGCTGATTGTTGCTTCACCCCTCTATGTCGCCGCAGTCGAAGACGACCTCGCTCAGGCGGCCTCTCGGCTCCAGTACCCTGAGCGCTTGGTGATCGTGTCCTCACTGGCACCGTTGGCCAGCGGGGGCTTGGCCAGGCACTGGATACCTTCCAGCGCCCAGCACCAATCCCGCTTGGGCGGTTCTCGGCTCTCGCTGCATGCCCGTGTTGCTCGGGAGATTCTCCAGTCGTCACGCACGCCCTTTTTGAACGCAAGAACGCTCCAAGCGAAGTACGAGCGTTTGATTGAGCAGAGTGCTCCACTGCGGCAGTACACGCGAAAGCCGCTGACAGATGCTGAAGTGCGCATCTTCATTCGCAAGGCACTGTTGCAAGGAGCAAGCTCGTGGAGCGCGTCGTTGCGCATGCTGCGGGCTCAGCAACTTGCTTGTGAGCAAAGCCGATTCAAGAGTCTGTTCTTCCAGGTCCAGGGGGGATCATGAAGAAGGTCAAGCGCAAAGTCATCGAGCGTCGTGCCATTCGCGTCATCCAGACGCCACAGCATCCACTGTTCCTTTTTTCGTTGAGTGCCAAGGAACTGCTGCAGGTGGCGGAGGTTTCGCGTGTGTCCCGCGACTCTGAGGGACGCCTTCTCGGGTATCAACGGCCCGAAGTGAAGCGGCACGTTCGCAACATCGTCGATTACCTTGATAGTGAAGAGGTGATCTTCCCCAACTCCATCATCCTTGCGCTCTCGTCATCGATTGGGTTCAAGAAGGTGCGAGGGCCTCGGGTCGATGACAAGTGGGCTGAGGCTGGGATGTTGAGCATCCCCGTGCCTCGGGCAGGGCAATCCAAGCCCGCTTGGATTGTGGACGGGCAGCAGCGGGCATTGGCGCTATCTCAGTGCCGGCGACAGGATCTTCTGGTCCCTGTGAATGCCTTTATCGCGGATGAAGTTGACCTCCAGCGTGACCAGTTCTTGCGGGTCAACAACACCAAGCCGCTGCCTCGTGGCCTCATCACGGAACTTCTTCCGGAGGTGTCAACCCTCCTGCCTCCGAACCTGGCGGCGCATAAAGCCCCAGCAGCTCTCTGTGACTTGCTGAACCGAGATCCGGAATCGCCCTTCAGGGGGCTTATTCGCCGCCCGTCAATGGATGCGATTGCGCGTCGCAGCGCGATTGTAACGGATATGGCGGTGGTGAAGATGATCAAGGACAGCTTGTCGGGGATGACAGGCTGTCTCTTCCCCCATCGAAATGTCGCTACTGGAGAGACGGACTTTGATTCGGTCCATCGCGTTTTGCTCCTCTATTGGACGGCGGTGAAGGACATCTTTCCTGGGGCGTGGGGGCTCCCACCAGCGCGGAGCCGCTTGATGCACGGGGCAGGCATCGGCGCCATGGGGCGACTGATGGATAGAATCATGAGCAACATCGACATCACGGATGCTCAGGCACCGCGATTGGTCCGCTCGGAGCTCTCGCGGATTCGTGCAGTATGTCGTTGGACGGATGGGCAATGGGACGAAACAGGGATGGCGTGGAATCAAGTCCAGAATACGCCCCAGCACATCCGCCTTCTTTCAAACGTTCTTCTTCGTGCGTACACGACTAACCGCCGGACGGCAGCGTGAAGTTCTTTTTCCCCGATAGCCAGGACTTGATTGACCCAAGCTTTGACTTCGTGCGTGAACGGCGGTCGACGACACGCAAGCGGCAGAGAGATGACCTCTATGCCCACGAAGTCTTTGCTTCGACACCCTTTGATGGGTTTCTGGTTTCCAAGGGCATCGTGGACGGGTATGGCGCGCTCGGCAGTCGCTACACGCTCGCGCAACGCCACAGGTTGCTGCGCTTGGGCGCCCCTGAATTCTTCCGCATTGACCAGGCCTCCCGGAAACTCTCGATCATGGGCGACTGTGGTGCATTCACCTATGTGAAGGAGGATGAACCGCCCTATTCCGTAGAGGAGGTGCTCGACTTCTACGGGAACTGTCGTTTTGACTATGGGCTCTCGTTGGACCACGTCATCCTGCTCTACAAGCCAGAGGCAGATGCTCGGGGTGCATCCAGAGACCTTGTTCCCGAGGCCATGCGGGCGCGGCGGGAGTTGACGCTGCGGCTTGCGAGGGAGTTCCTTCAGAAACACAAGTCTGGGAAATACTCCTTCGAGCCCATGGGCGTCGCCCAAGGATGGAGCCCGATGTCCTATGCGAGTTCGGTCAAGGACCTGCAGAAAATGGGGTATCGCTCAGTCGCACTTGGAGGAATGGTTCCGCTGAAGACGCCAGAACTTCTTTCGTGCCTCCAGGCCATCCATGACGTCGCCAAGCCAGGACTGCAACTCCACTTGCTGGGGATTACCCGGACCGAACATCTGAAGGAGTTTGCCAGGTTGGGTATCACGTCCTTCGATAGCACTTCGCCCCTGCGGCAGGCGTTCAAGGACGACAAAGATAACTACTATACGCCCGGGAAAAACTATACGGCGCTTAGAATTCCGCAGGTCGAGGGTAATCCTGCACTACAGCGGAAGGTCTCCTCGGGTGAGGTGTCTCAGGATGTCGCACGAAGGCTGGAGAAAGCCTGCCTCGAAGTCATGAGATTGTTCGATGCGGGCCAGCGTTCGGTGGAGGAGGCGCTTTCGGTACTGATGGAGTACGAGCGCTTCTATGATCCGGGTTCAAAAAAAATGCATGAAGCGGCCTACCGGGAAACGCTGACGGATGCCCCCTGGCGCAAGTGTCCCTGCGATGTCTGCCGCGAATTGCGCCACCACGTCGTGCTCTTCCGCGGTGCCGAGCGGAACCGTCGGCGCGGGTTCCACAATGTCTGGACCTTCCATCGGCAACTCGAGAAGCAGCTCGGACTGCGCCAGGGCAGTGCCGCCTGAAGACAACGAACTGAATCGGACCTGCTATGCGAAACGAATTGAGGCTTCCCGCCATTGAAGTGAAGCAGTCCCCGGGGAAGACGCTGTACACGTTTGCAGTTGATGGGAAGTTGGTTCCCAAGTTCGCGGCGATCTCACGGGTTCGGCGCAAGGATGATGGGGGGTTGACGGGATATCAGCGCCCCGAGGTGCTCTCTCATATTGATGAGATACGCAACTATCTGGAGAGTAGCTCACCCATGATCCCTAATGCCGTGGTTGTTGCTTTCGACTCACGGGTGAAATTCAGGCCAGACCCCAAAGCGCTGGGCTCTAAGTATGCTCGCCCCGGAATTCTCTCTATACCCTTTGAGGAGGATGCTTCAGACGACAAGAAGCCGGGGTTTGTGGTTGATGGACAGCAACGATTGGCGGCCATCCGCGAAGCGCTCATTGAGGAGTTCCCTGTCTGTGTGACGTCGTTTGTCACGGATGATGTGAGCCAGCAGACCGAGCAGTTCATCTTGGTCAACTCGACGAAGCCCCTGCCTAAGGGGTTGATCTACGAACTGCTCCCGGGGACGAGTGCTCGCCTTCCGTCCGCGTTGGATCGGCGCAGGCTCCCCGCGTTGCTGCTGGAACGTATGAACCTGGACGAAGGCTCCCCGCTGCAGGGGATAATTCAAACGGCCACGAATCCGCGTGGGCTCATCAAGGACAACTCGATCCTCCGTATGCTGGAGTATAGCCTGAACGACGGCGTACTCTATCGGTTCAGTTTGTCCGAGGACGGGCCTCCCGACGTTGAGAAGATGCTGGAAGTCCTCCACGCCTTTTGGACGGCCGTTAAGGAAGTCTTCAAGGCTGCGTGGGGGTTGCCTCCAAAGAAGTCGAGACTGATGCATGGCGCAGGCATCATCAGCATGGGACTGCTCATGGACGCCATCAGTGATCGATACCGTGATCGGCGCCATCCGAGCGCTGCGCAGTTTGCTACAGACTTGCTTCCCTTGAGAGATATCTGCAGGTGGACGACAGGATTCTGGGACTTTGGTCCTGGGCAGCAACGGAAATGGAGTGAGGTTCAGAATACGTCGAAGGATATTGAGTTGCTTACCAACTACTTGATGGTTCAGTACAAGAGCTTGGTGTGGTCGCGTGCGGCGTTGACTGCGGAGCCGCCCAATGCAAAGGCAGATAGAATGCGCAAAAAGCGTAAGTGAAAATGTGCTGGCCAATGAGCGTCTCGCGGTACGGCGGCATCAGCGCTCCACGCCGCCTGACCCCAGTCTACTGGCCCCCGGCGACACGCTCACGTACGCTCGCCGAAGGGACAAAGAAGTTCCGCCTGCGCGATGCCCCCAGTTGCTCGCGGACGTGTTCTAGCGACGGAAGTCGACGGCAAGCCCGTCAGGAAGACCGTAACCGTCCGGTGGACGTCGTGCCAGGAGGCTTGATGGCGGACGAGGACCGTGCTCGGCGAGCGCCTCGACGGTGTCCTTCCGGCAGACGTGCGTGAAGGGCCCTGATGCCCCCCGGTACCGTCCTCGGCCCATTGGAGCGGACCGGGAGAGAGACGGTGGCGAGAGGCAGTATCGCAGCGGAAGAGTTGGAGGCGTTG